>JAWABU010000014.1 GCA_038884455.1 Candidatus Thermoplasmatota archaeon
ATATTACGGTATTGCGTCTTGCAGGAAGCAATGGGACCAACGCTGCACTGAAACTGCATTTTGGTGGTAATTTTAGCGCAGGGTATAACAAAACATATACTGCTGCGTTTGCGATTGTCAATGAAGAATTATTTAGAGTTAATATAACACGGATTAATGTATCAACATCAACTGGTGATGCATGTCTTCAGATATGGTTGCATAAGAATCGAACAAAAACTGTTGAGCAGGATTCAGGAAGTGTTTTTATGTGGGATAAAACTGTGAGTAAAGCACCGACTGCATCTGCAGCATGGGTTCTTGGTCCAGGTAATGCAAATCCAACAGACATCAATGGAAATAAAGGTACTACTCCATGGAATAATAACCAAGTTCGTTTTACCAAGTATAATAATGATGCAATAAATGGTACTACTGATTTTGTCTGGGTTCAAGTATCAATTGATGTTCCGTTTTCTCCAACAGGAGGAGCACACACTGGATTGATCTGGATTCACTTCCAAGCAAACACAAAAGACGTAACATAAAACAATGTGATAGTTCAATACATCTTAAGTATTTCTTTTTATAAATTCTCTTTCCCAAGATACAGGAAAAAGGAACATAATGTATAAATAATTCTAGTTCTATTCATGATTAGTAAGGATGGATGCAAAATAATATACAGATGAGTGTTCAGTTTATTTATTAAAAACGTGAGGAGGGGAAAACGATAAAACAGCAATTAACAATAAAATTGTTAATTGGAAATCTTCTTTTTCTATCAATTCTTATTATCATTGCATCACGTTCATTATCTGTTATCTCAGGAACACCATTTCCGTTAGCAATTATTACTTCAAATTCTATGAGTCCTTCACTTTTCGAAGGGGATCTCGTCGCGTGGACACCAACAAACATCGATGATGTCAAAATAGGAGATGTCATCGTTTTTAAAAGTTGGTTAAGCTGGCCTGATGAAAAGCTGGTTGTTCACCGTGTTGTTGGAATAAAAACTATGTGGGGTCGACCAGCGCTAGAAACCAAAGGAGATGCAAACGAATATACCGATCAATCTGGACCACATATCCCTGAACCATACATCCAAGAAAAACGATTTATCGGAAAAGTTTTATCAGTTGGATCGCAACCATTGAAAATACCGTTTGTTGGGTATATTGGAATCCTTATTACCCAAGGATTTAATGCTTTATCACAACCATCTGCAGCAAAAGGGACCCTGACGTATGTTGGCGTTTTCACTCCTTTAACCATATCGGTCGTCTTACTTGTAATATCCCTGTTTATATTACCTGACCGAGCAAAAACATATAAAGAAAAAATCAGACTCAATATTTTTGAAACACAACCGCTCAACATCAAAAACTTATTTTCATTCTTTTTAACCATCTTTGTGTTATTATTAGTATTAGTTCATTTTTTTGCTTTTGACTCAACACCTGCAACAGTTGGTGTTGGTGAATTCCCTGAAAAGAGTGGGTTTGAACTTGGATCTATACCCTCGGGAAAAACAGGACCAATGCGATATTTACCTGTGATCAACCCTGGGATAATGCCTGTGAAGGGTATCGTATTTGGTTCCGGTGAACTGAAAGATTTTGTAAACCGAACACTATTTACTATCGATCCTGGAGAAATAAGAAATCTTGGCATTACGGCAACAATACCGAATGGAACTCAGAACGGTTCATTTCTTGGGGAAATTAAACTATATTCATCTCCAATCTGGTTTATTTTTCCTGATGAATTTATTAGAGAATGTTTACATCATGATGGTCAATCTACTGTACTCATTCTTGATGTTCTCGCAGCAGGTATCCTCACCGTCTGCACAATAACCTTAATTGTCACGTCAGCATACATAAGTATGAAATATAGAATTTTCGAAATTGACATATCATGGAGACGAGTATCGAAATTCTTAATCAACAGAAGAGTTATTCAGAGAATATCGACAGTAAAACATAAAACGAAAGTAACCTTCAATCAGCATGTTGGATGGATTTTACGAACAAATATAGTACACCTTGATGTAAAACCATTGATTCTTGCATCAACCATTTTAGTACCTTTTTTATTATTGTTAACTAGCGAATTATTAGCAATGGTTGTGGCATCGATTGCAGCTGGACTTTGTGCATATTTTATCCATTGCAGAACGAGAGCAAAAATTATCTTAACATCAAGTTTTGCGTTGATTTTTGGCTGTATTTATATTATTGTGAAAACACAGTACAATCTTATGACCAGTGATCGAACACTACTTGAATCAACAGCACTTGGTCTTGGAGCAATCGGCATTTATCTCTTAGTTCTCGCTTTCTTTTTGATTCCTTTATCTCTTGTTACATGGTATATGACTTATCAAATCCGAAATGTTAAAGAACAAAAAGATCCATTACTTATACTAGAAGGGAGCTGCGACCTGTGATGGAGAGGGAGATGCACTAAATGGGGTTGTTTAAAAAAAATAAAAAAGATACCCAGATACGTGGTGATACCTCACAAATTCTTCAAGAGCAACCTAGTGATAAAATAAAAAAGAAAAAACGTATTGGTTTTGGTCATAAACAAAAGAAAGACAAGATCCAACACAACCAATCTCAAGAGACACCTCAAACAGATCAGTTAATTATGAATATTCATCAGCAAACTAATCTTTATCCCCATAAAAACAGTCAACCAGGTAAACAGGAAGTTAATACCGTTCAAGAACCAGATATTTTTCTTGAAGATACTCTTGCTGATCATGATTTATCAAAACAATCAAAAGATTGGAACCAAGTTCAAAAACGGAATGCCCTCCTACAGAAGGACGCAAAAGGAAAACCGGTGTTCCTTGAAGATACCGGTGAACAACTTGGAGTTGTATTTGATACAATCAAGGATTCCGACAATAAGATAATTGGATATAAAATTAAGGACAGTAAATCTGATGCAATTCTCAGTTTTCCCCTTGACCAATTCGACGAAGATAAAAATGGCCTTATTTTTGTCCCGAGTTGGTATACCAAAGGATTAAAAACTATAGAAAAACTTGAGTTTAAAGATCGTATTTCTCCTGAACTTGCATGGCTATTAAAGGATCAAACGATCTCCGACGAAGAACTCTACAATATTTTTGTTAAACATGATGATGTGATTGCAAACTATATGCAAGAATCCATAGCACTTCGGGAGTTGTTAGAAAACAGATTGAAAGCTCTTGAAAAAGAGCGGTTAAAATTAAAAGAAGATCTTATGGATTTAACCGAAAAACGCCTGATTAAAGACATTGACCGAAGGACATTTTCAGAAATAGTTCTAGAACATCGCCGAAAGGTTAATGTTATAGATGTAAACATAAAAAAATGTAAAGAGCTGTTCAATCGTCTCGAAAAGACCTCATTTGGTATGCTTGGAAAAACTATTCAATCTCGAATTGTACAAAAACAAAAAAATGAACCCAGCACCGAACAGCGATACAAAACGCAGATTCAACAAGAGATATTTTCTTCTGAAGATAACAAGTATAAAGAGAAATATGAAAAAATAAAAGTGTTATATGATGAACTTGAAGAGGAATACAAAAATCTTAAAAATATGTTGAATGCAAAACTTGATGATGGTTTTGAAAATAAGTATCATGAGCTAAAAAATAACTATGATGAGCTACTTGCGGAATACGATGAATTAAAATTAGCGGTAGAAAAACTCTTACAAAAGAATAACGTCTAATTTTTCCTTTTGGCGAGGAGGTTTTATTAAAAATAAAAAAACATTAATATTAGGCTAGTCATTATATGCTTTAAGAACTCTAACAGTAGGTTGTATGTCAACCTGGGTGAGGCTACATCATGTCAGAGGATTTCATACGAGGGGAAAAACAATCGATTCATAACCAGAGTGCTTCAGAAAATATCTTTTTTCTTGATGATAGAACTCCTGGTTTCATTCTCAATAAAAAGGGTGTAATCGTAGCAACAAATGAAGCTTTCTGCTATCTCATTGGTTATTCTCAAGAAGATATCCTCGGCTGTAACATTGAAAATACGAATTTTCTGACTGAAGAATCACGACAACAGATGATGTTTCGAAATGTTTCCCGTTTAGTTGGTAAAGAAAAACCGTCATTTATGCTTCATGTTAAAACAAAGAAAGGAGATCTTCTTGATTTAGAGATAAATGCCCAACCATATATGAAAAATGGTAAAAATGAAGGAGAAATCAACATCGTTGTCAACAGGAAAGGAATAGACGTTTTTAAAAATACAGGTATTACTGAGGAAAAGAACATTCAAAACAGTATGTTTACTCATAAATCAGATGAACATATCCTCAGGAGAGAGAATGAAGAAATCATGAGATTAAAATCAGATTTAAAAGAAAAGATTATTGAATTAAATAACCAAGAACGGGATGTATCAAAGATGACTGAACAATTAAGAATAAGTAAGCTTGAATTAGAAGAAAAAAACCATGAAATTCGACAATTACAACTCGAAGTAACAAGCAGAGATCAAAAAATTGAAAACAAAAACAGGCAAATCGAAGAAATACAAAAAAATCTTCAACAGAAAGAAACTGAACTCGAAGAAAAAAACTATGAGATTACTCGATTAAAAAACGATATTGATAAGTACATGAGACGTTTCTCAGTAAAAGAAGAAGAATTTCAAAAATTATTTAATTCCTATGAAAAAATACAACAAGAGGCAATCAAGCAAGAACAAGAACTACGACAGAAAAAACAAGAAGTTGAGCAATTACAACAGTTAGCAGATAAAACACAAGAAAAACTCAAAGTACTCTCCGATGAAGTAACTGAAAGAAACGAGATTATTGAAGATTTTAAAAAGCAATTAGAAAATTATGAACAAAAACTTATAGAAAATACAAAACTCATTGAGAAACTTCAACAAGAAGTAAACACCAGAGAAACAGAAAGTACAATGCGAAACAATGAAATACAACGTTTAAACGAAGAATTACTCAGATTACAACAGATGCTCAACGAAAAAAATAATGAAATTCGTCAGATACAAGAAATCTGCCAAAAACAAGAACAAGAAAAACTTCAATTACAATCTGAAGTAAATAGAAGTTATCAATCATTAAAAACTAAAGAAGATGAACTAAAAACCAAAAACGAAGAGATTATCCAGAAACACAACGAGCTCAAAGAAAAAGAACAAGAGATCAACGAAATTATTTCAAAGCTTGAAAACAGAGACAGATATACTATTTATCAAAGTGATCTTATCGAAGATCAAGAGAAAGAAATCTCTAATTTAAAAAGAAATTTAGAAGAAGCAAATAAGATCATTGAACTGACAAAGCAGGATTGTGAAGAATTAAATGCGAAGATAAAAGAAAAAGAAAAAGAACTATGTACCAAAAATACCGAATTACAAATGCTCAAACAAGAGCAGGAAAAAAACCAAAAAAAGAATGTAGAGATACATACCGAATTACAACAGATACAACAACAATGTATCTTGCTACAAAATCAACTTCACGAAACAACTGACGAAAATAATCGATTAAAACAAGAAATTGTACAATTAACTAAAACCTCAAAAAATCTAGAAAATCAAATATCCCAAATGCAGACTATTTTTAATCAGACAAACGAAGAAGTAAAATCCCGGGAGCAAGAATTACAAAAAATTCAAGAGTTATTGCTTAAAAAAGACCAGGAATGTGAAGAATTAAAATTGAAATTAGAAAATAAAAACAAATATATCCTCCGCCAAAATACTTTATTTGAAGAACAAGAACGTACAATTCAACAACTAACAACAGATATAGAAGTAAACAAAAAAGAATTATCTCAAGCAAAACAAGAGTTAGAACAGAAAAAACAACAACTTGCTCTTTCATGTTCACAAATTTCCCAAGTACAACAGGATCTTGAAAGCGAACGGCGAACGCTTGAAACAACAGGATTTGAGCTCGAAGAAACAAGAACCGAGCTTATGAAAACTCAAAATATATTAGAGATGCGTACAAAAGAACTCGAGGAAAAACAACAATCATTACTACAACTTACTGAAGAATTAAGAAGAAAAGAAGAAAATACTGTGAAACTAATAGATGAAGTACAAAAAAATAAACATACCTTAGAACATCAATCAAAAGAAATAACTGCTTTGCATACTAAAATTCAAAATATGGAACAATTCGCTCTCCATCAAGAAGAAATACTTAAAAATAAGGATAACGAAATCATTGGCTTGAAAATCGAATTAGACCAAATATCACGAGAATTAAAAAATAAACAGAAAGATTTTGAAACAGTTAATCATCAACTGAATTTTGAAAGATCTCAGGTAGAACTTCAGAAGATAGAGATAAACCGCTTACAAACACTATTAGATAGTCAAGAATCAACCCTTATTTCAGTTCAAAATGAACTCAAAAATACAAGAGATGAACTGATAAACAGCAATAACTGTATTGAAGAAAAACAAAAAGAACTTGATCAAACAAAATTTGAACTTGAAAACGTACAAAGAGAACTTGCACAAGAAAAAAATGACCCAAAAAGAAAAGAATTAAAAGAAACACGGAAGGAACTTGAAACATTACGTATCATATTTGAAAAAAATAAAGCAGAACTAGAAGAAAAAAATCATCTCCTTGAATTATTAAAATCAGACCTAAAAATAAAAAATGATGCAGTAGATGAACTACAAAAACAAATAATCGATCAAAAAACAGCTATTACTCATAAAGATGCAGTGATCTGTCAAATACAAACTGATTTAAGGCAGTTAGAAACAGAGATAGTTACAAAAGATAATATCATTGAAAATCTTGAAAAACAACTTTCAGAACAACAAACGACTTTGACGAAGAAAAATGACCAAATACATCAACTTCTCGAAGAAAATCAGAAAATTCAAAGAGATTTAGACGATACTAAAAAATTAATCAATGAGAAACTGTGGGAAGTTAACGAAAAGGATCAGGAGATCCACTTTTTAAAAACAGATGTTGAAAACAAAATAAAAGAAATCGCGCAATTAAAAAAAGAGTCATTGGATACTCAAGAGTTATTAAACTCAACACAACTCAACCTTCAACAACTTACTGAAGATTTAAAACTAAAAGAAAGCGACTTACAGATAAGAACAGCAACTCTTGAACAAATGCAAAATGAAATAATACATCTCCAGAATGAACTGAAAATAAGAAATGACATCATTGGTAATCTAGACGGTCAACTTTCAGAACAACAAACAAAAATTATACTACAATCAAACACGATTGAGCAGTTGCAACAAAAGATACAGATCTCTTCAGAAAAAATAAATAGTATCTATGAAGAACTAGAAGAAAAAAAGAGAAATGTAAACGAACTTGGAGAAAAACTACATAAAACAGAATTGCAACAAAAAATTCTTGAGGAGCAATTGGTAACAAAAGATTCACATATCAATAGTTTGTCTTCAGAATTAAATCTGATGCATAACCAGCTATCTGCATTAAAAAATGTTATGACATCTGCTCTTTTGATTTTGGATTCTGAAAATAGAATCGTATCGTGGAATGAATCCGCATCAAAATTACTGAATTTATCAAATGAAAATTCTCGGGAGAAAACAGTTTTTTCGCTCTCCTTTATGTCTGATCCACGGATTCAAACTGGTTTACATCATTCGATAAAAGATAAAAAAATGGTAGTTGAAAAATCTATCTTTTTAGCAACTGGCAATGGCAAGAATATCTTAACCGATATTATCAACATGCCGATTCAAGATCCGCATGGAGTGATACAGGGAACAATGATAGTTATTGACGATGTAACAGATAAGGTGGCTTTACAATCTGAAATACAGTTGAAACAAGAGGAGATCACAGCATTGAAGAATGATAATCACACTCTTTTGAAAAAAGTGTCCTGTATTGAGAAAGAATTAAAAACAACCGAAGAAAGATTAAAAGAAAGCATGCAGAGTCTTGATCAAAAACAAAACATAGTGAGTACGTTATATACTGAGATACAACAGAAAGACGAGGCAATCTCTCTTCTCAATCAAGAGTTGGACCATAAGAACCGTGATTTATTAGAAACAAAAAACGCACTGAGTAACAAAGAGCATGATCTTGCTAATCTGCAAAACAAATGTGTTTTCTTACAAAATGAAATTACAGCGATAAAAGAAAATTTATCTAAAAGTATGGCAGAAAAAGAAGCAATTGAACAATCAGCAAAAGAGATTGAGCAAAAACTCAAAGAAAAAGAAAACAGTATCACAGAATTACAAAAGATATGTGATCAGCATAAATATGTAGTACAACAGAAAGAAACAGAACTTGTTTTTGTATCAACAGCGTTAGATAATCTTAAAAAAGAATTGGCCCAAAGAAATGATCAGATAATTGAATTAAAAAGTGAACTAGCGCAAAAGGAATTACTATTGCAATCAAAAGAAATAGAAATTGAAAAACAGCAGGTAGTAGTATGTCAGATGAAAAACGAAAATGAACAATTGAGAAGTGAGACTGATGCAACAAAACAAGCAATACAACAATTTACAGAAGAATTGAAACAATTACAACTCCTCAGTACTCAGTTAAAACAGGATGTCGAAGAAAAAGACAAATCTATCAAAGTACTTTCTGAAGAAAAAAATATGCTCAATAGTCAAATCATTGAAAAACAAAATGAGATGACAGAATTGCAAAACACAATTCAACAAACGCAGCAAGAACTCGAAATAGTAAGAAAACAATTAACAGCAACTGAGTGTGAAGTAGTACAACTGAAAAATGAACTGGCAAAAAATCAGACAATACTTGAAATGACAAATAAAAATCTTCAAGAGAAAAAACAAGAACTTGAAACTGCCCGAAATGAGCAACGAGATGTGCTGATACAACTTGAGAACGTTTTACATGAAAAAAACAGCATACAAAAAGAACTAGAGCATCTAAAGGATACTAGTGAAACACTTGAGCACGACCTCAGAATACGAAACGAAATAATTGAACAGATGCAAAACGAATTTATGAAAAATCAAACACGGATTACAGAAAAAGAAGCGAAAATTAACCTTCTTCAAACTAAAGTATCTGAACAGGAAAAAAACTTAACGATAAAAAACGCAGAACTTCAAGAATTACAGGTTACCTACGAAAGACAAAAAGCAATGATTCAACAATTAGAACGAGAAAAAGAACAAATTAACAGTTTATTTATCGGGATGCAGGACTCCTGTACCTATCCGATAATCACCTTAGACAAAAACAATAAAATTTTAAATGTAAATAAAAATGCAGAGGAATTCTTTGGATTGTCCAAATCTGAAATGTATGGACAACAAATCAATTCCATCGGTCTCGGCATACAAGAACGAGTTTCCGAAATGTTTAAGCTAGTTAAAGAACAGAAAAAACCGAGTACAATCCAATCTGTAAGTATAGAAACAAAACAGGGAGCACGCTATTTAACTGATATCTCAAACATCCCGATTATCGATGCCCAAGGAACCGCCATCGGATCAATAATGCTACTGCAAGATAAAACATGGCTGATCAATGCACAAGCAGATATACGACGAAAAGAAAAAGAATACAAAGAGTTACTTATTCGAAATGAAGAACTATCGAAAAAACTCACGATAGCTGATGAAGAACTGAGGGCTACAAATACCATACTTGAACAAAAAAATAAAGATATCGTTGAAAAACAAAACAAGATTGAAAATTTACTCTCCATTATTCAAAATCAAAAGAAATCTAACGAATATAAAGATTCAGAAATTCAAAAATTACGATCAATGCTTGAATCAAAAGAAACGACGTTTAAAAAAATTGAATCTGAATTTGAAAAGATTACAAAAGAATTACAAGAAAAAAATAACGATATTATTCAAATGAAAGATAAGCTGTTTTCGACAGAACAGCAGCTAGAAGAAAAAAATAAAGAATATACACACCTAAGTAATGAGTTTGAATCACTTCAAAAACAACTACAAGTAATCACAATGGAGAAAAATCAAATCCTTGAACAAATGAGAAATCAAGCAGAAAGACTATTGAAAAAAGAACAGGAAAACAAGCATCTTTTAGAAGATGTGTTAAAAAAGGAAAAAGATTGTGACTGGAAAACATCAGAACTTGAAGAAACGCGATGGCTTTTAAACAAAACACAACTGAAAGTTGAAGAATTACAACACACCATTCTATTTAAAGAAAAAGAATTACAACAAAAACAAGAACAGCTTCAGGAGCTTAAAATATTCCTTGAGCAAAACAGAGATCAATTTAATCAAAGCATTGTAGAAAAAAATAATCAACTAAACCAACTAGAATCAAAATTAAAAGAAAAAGAAAAAGAAATATGTCTACTGAATCGAGAGATTGAAAATAAAAATAGAGAAATTACCCTGTTGAATGAAAAAAAGACTCAAGAAGATGCCATGAAAAATTCTTTGCTACTGCAACAAGAAGAATTAAATAAAAAACAAAATGAGATTAGCCGATTACAGGCTGAAATACAACAAATTACAACAGCCGAAGAAAAACTCCAAAACGAATTAGCTGAGCGAAATAAGATTATTGAAGTATTGAAAGATCAATTGACGGAGAGACAGTTGGTCTTAACTCAGAAAAGTAGCCTTTTTGATCATATCCAAGAACAATTAAATGTCCAAGAAAACAGGATCACAGAAAAAACAAATGAAGTAATCGAATTACAAACAAAGTTACAGCAAGCAAATTCAGAGTGCCAAAAAGTACAAAAAGAGTGCGATCTGCTGAAGGGTACAGTAAAGCATCTTGAAAAAGAACTCAGTACAAAGACAAAAGATCTTGATGAAAGTAGAACCAGGCTGTCTTTTGTTGAACAGGAGTTGCAAACAATAAAAAACAACTTTGATGCTCAACTTGCGCATATAACATCACTTGAAAAAAATCTTGAAAGAAAAAACCAAGAACTGACACAACTTAACAAAGAAAAAATAGACCTTGAAACCATGCTCATTAATGTTCAAAACGAAGGAGCAAAACTTAGACAACAGCTCATGGAAAATCAAAAACATATAACCTTGTTAAATGACATAAAGGAGGAGAACCAACGATTAAAGCAAGAAGTATTACGTCATCAAAAAGATATGAATTTTTTGAAAAAACAGTTTGAAGAAAAACACTTAGTCCGGGAGAAAGATGCAGTACAGAAAACTTTAAAAGAGAAAGAAAAAGAACTCGAAAAAAAACAAATCGAAATCGAAGAGTTATCTCGAGAATTGAGAGCTAATCAATCAGCGATTAACTGGTTTAAAACAGCTATCGAAAAGCATCAAGCAGAGCTTTTATCACTTCAACAGAAAAACCGCGAATATGAACTTTCCATCCGGGAATATCAAGAACTTAAATCAACTCTAGAAGAAAAAACAAAAAATATTGAGCAATTGCAAAAACAGATCGAATGGTATCAAAATGAAAGACATCAAACACAGAAAAAATTCGAAGAATTGCAACAACAATTTGAGCAGATTTTAGCTGAAAAGAACAGGATCGCTCATTCGTTTAATACGGTTACGAATGCGATTCCTTCACCAGTTATTATGACCGATAGAAATCATGCAATTGTTATGATGAACAAACAAGCGGAATACTATCTTGGAATCCCTACTGAGAAGCTCATGGGACATACGATCTTTGAAGTTGATTCATTAAATAAGGAACGAATCCGATCAGGATTAAAACAATCAGAAACTGAGAAAAAACCAGTTAATATTAAATCGATATCGGTTGAAGATACACGGGGTGACATGCACTTGATTGATATTGTGAATATGCCTCTGTTTGACAGTTCTGGTGATATCAATGGGTCGCTAATGGTGTTAAACGATGTTACAAATATTAATGAATTACAGGTAGAACTTCAAAAAAAGCAAGAAGAGGTATCGTCATTGTTAGTAAAATGTGATGAGATATATACTAAATACAAACTTGCTGATGAAGAGCGAACTGCGGTATTAAATGCGCTATCTAACCATCTGAAACCCGCTGAAGAGAGCACATCAAAGATTGTTAATACTGGTGTAGATCCTACAGAAAAAAACAATATGAGTATCGACGTACAAGAAAATGCTAAATTAGATACGTCTCATGATGTTGTATCTAGTGGTACCCCAAAAGAATCAGCAGCGATGAATATCTCTATTCAATCGGCAAAACATTCTCCTGCTGAAATGGATCATCTGTTACGTGAAAAATTAAAAATCTATGCTGAGATTGATAAGTATCTAGAATCACGGGGGCTTGAGCTAAAAACAAAGAAATTAAAAGATGAAGAAGGTAAATAATAGGAAAAATTTCTTCTTACAAGAGAGAAACAACGTTTTTTGTCGAAAAGGGAATGTCGAGGGTTATCGTTCGTATAATACCATTTGGTATCAAGAACGTTATACTGAGTTGATCACCATTTTTTATATGAATTTCTTCGGGTGTTTTTATAATAAGGTAGGTTAAATCAGTATGATCATTCAATATATTATGGGCAACAAGCGAGTTATCGAGGTCATGAATCGAAAGAGCGCTGTAGGTGTTGTTAGAAAGAGTTTCCCATTGAGGATGGGAAAATAAACTATGATGTGTTTGTAGTAGTTTGGCATTCCCATTGTAGCGAAGTATTTGTACGGTATCACCAGTATTTAGCGTAATCACCATGCTTGAAAGATCAATATTTGCTGTTACAAGTGGTTCGATGAGGATTGCAATGTTCCCAATTTGTCGATGAGTATCTATCATTGAATACTGACCTAGTATCCCTTCTATTTGCAGATACGTTGAATATTTCGTTGCTACCGTATCAATAATTTGGGTGAGGTTTTCTTTTGTTACACTGTTTGACTGATTGAGTAGTACTGAGGTAGCTGTTGCACCGACGAACAGAATTGTAACGAGAATGAGGATAGCTGTTAATCCAAGAGCGCCGTGAGTGTTCATGGTTCCACGTTTATTCTGATGTTAAATAAATTTGTTTTATATATAAATATTGTTATACAAATATATCCTATTTTATGCAAATAATCCCATGAATCTAAGATGAAACAATCGAGCTGTATCGAGTCATCCAGTTAGTGTTTATAGAGAGAAAGAACAACCTCAGTGACATTCTATCACACTGTCATTTTTACATTTTGTACTTCAACCGGCAAATCCTTATATATTGTTAGTTGAGAACATTGTACATGTTAAAATTTACCATGCCGTTAAAAAGCATGGGCAATGAAAGAAAACGAAGGTGAAACGTATGGAAAAGAAATATATGGAAAGGCTGGTTGGAAAGTACTGTAAAATAGTCACAAAAGAACCTGGAGAAGAACGAGCAAGTGTCGTAACCGGAATATTAGAAGATGTCGACTACAAAGACGGTTTTATTTTAGTTGACTCAAATCAAGGCTTAGGCTGTCTACGAATTAATACAATCGTCGCCATCAAACCGGGAAATAAAAAACGACAAGAAAAAAGAAATATTAAATCACACACCGATGCCGATGTAGGTATTGGTACGCTCATCGTCTTCATTGCGATGGTTCTCGTCGCAGCAGTCGCAGCAAGTGTTATTATACAAACAAGTGAAACTTTGCAGCAACGAGCACAAAGCGTCGGTACACAAACCATCAGAGAAGTATCATCCGGTATAGTCATTGATGATGTTATTGGATATACCAATGCAAATAAAACACGAATTAACTATATGCTTATCTCAATACGACCTCGCGCAGGATCACAAGATATCGATTTAAAGCTCTGTGAGTTACTAATTTTATACAACAAACTCTCCGTACTAACATTGAATACCTCATTAATTTCTCCAGTGAATACAGGATACAGAACTGTATTTGAAACACCGATAGCAACAAATCATTCAATATGGCTCATGAACAAAACAACCAATGCAACCTTCGCAGCAATCGCATTACATGATCCTGATGCCTCCATTTCAAACACCCAGGGTATCAACAGTGGAGACCGAGTATATATTCTTGTGAATCTCAGTGCAGTGCTGAATACAAATCAAAACGATTGGACATATTCAGGACTAGAAGCCCGTGGTTCGATATCTGGATCGATAAAGCCTGAGATTGGTGCAAAAGGTGTCTTTGAAATCACTGCACCTGCAGTATTTAGCAAAAGAATCGTCCAAATGTGGTAAAAAGAGAAGAAGCTACAATTTTCCTTCTTCTTTTTTATTATTTTTCTGGTTTTTCAGAGTTGGGTTCTTTCTTAATTTGTTTAATAACTGTAATCTCTGCTTTTTCACCTTTGTAAATTGCTGGTTTTAGATAGACTTCTGCAGATTTCTTTTCATTATTTTTTGTTGAAAAAATCGTACAGTAATTGGAAACATCATTTCCCTTCAATCGATTAAGATAATATCGTTCGACATCAGATAATCCTTCAGGAGCAATAAAATCAAAAAGGCTTTTTTCAAGAAGTTCTTCAGATGAAAAACCAATAAAATCAGTAAACAATGCATTGACTTGTTTTAAAATGCCACGTTGGACGACAGCCGCACATTCTGAAAGATCACTAACAAGATCTTGAGGTTCAGATATCTCTTGACTCTTTTCTTGACGTAGAGATTGGACCGGTTCATTCGCTGGAGATAGGTGCTCTAATTGTTGCTGTAACAGCCGTTCTTCTTCAAATAAAGCATTCCTTCGTTTTTCAATTTCTGCTTCAGCCTCTATTAATTTTTCTTTCCAACTGCTAAATTCAGCGATTTTCTGATCAATTTCTTTCCGTTCTCTAAGCAGATCTGATTCTTTTTTAAGCAGCTCTTGTCTCTGCTGATCCAACTGCTGTAAGCCGAATGCTATCTCTTCTTTTTTTCGTTTAAACCCAAAAGGATCAAAAATATCAAATCTACCTTTCTTGGGAGCGCGTTTTGAAAGTTGTTTTTTTCTTAAATGGAAAATTTTATTATTTGACACATCTGCCGAATTGAGAGATGGCTGATTTTTTTTCACGTGTTGTAAATTTTGTTCGAGTTGAATATTCTTTCGCTCTAAGGATCTATTTTTTTTATCAAGATCTTTTAGTTTTTGATTTAAAATAGAATATTTTTTTGATAAATCACGAATCTTTTTTTCCATAGCGTCCTGGTCTTTCATCTTTTTTAAAGTGCCATCAGCCTTTTCCTGATGAGTATCATATGTATCAAGAAATCTACTATTAAATATATCTCTACTGTTTGATGGTGATTTTTTGTCTATGGATGCATCAGCAGTAATTGTCTGATCGTTTAGTTCAAAAGACGTTTGAATTGTATCCTGGAATGTATTCTGTAGACAATCATTTTCATGCAGAATCGAATTGCCATGTTGGAGATAGGGGAGACTTTGTGTAGAATGTCCCTGACTATCCGGTATAGTCCCAATGAAGCAAAAGATTGGATCTGACGATTTTGTGTTTAAAGGAAAACCATCCCATAAAATAGTAATTTCAGCACCATTCTTCTTTTTAATTGGGAGTTCAACACCTTGAATAAATCCCTGAGTTTCTATTTTTTCTAGTTGTTCATACCATCTTTTGATAAAGCGCAAAGGAACTAAAAAATCAAGTGTTTTTTGCCGTATAATATCTCCACGATGATACTCCGTAATTTTTTGACATTCATGATCAAATTGAACAATAGTTTTATCTCTAGAAATACCAAAAATAAGTATTCTTGCTGTATGCTTTTCTAGATTTGTTGAATCGATACTATCCATCTCCTCAACCCAATACGTTCTAGTGTATCTAGATAGATTAACTCGACAATGACAAAACGAATATATTTTAATATATTTTGATTTTTTCGATAAACCGCTTCTTGGATAAAAGACTCGGAAAAAGTAAGTAAAAGTATAAATACCTGAATACGGTTTATATCTAGTAAGAGCAAGTAATAATGTGAATACAATGAGGAGGGGTTGCAATAAAACTAAAACTGGGAAAAGAGGAGACTGTTGAGAAGCCGATACCAAGCGGAGGGGGAACACAAGAGATAAAGCCTGCAGAAACACCGAAACCAAAAGAACAAGCAACACAAGAGCAAAAACAAACTGTAGATGCGCTACGAACCGTTATAAAAGTTGATCAAAAAACACCCTCTGCTGAAGAAGCAAAAAAACCAGAACAGAAAAAAGAGCAAAAACCTCAAACTCCAGATACAAAAGAAAAAGCACCACCAACAATTCCAACGATACCAAAAATACCTCAGCCGCAAGCTGCAGCAGCACCTGCTGGAGGTTCTCGAGAAGATTTAGAACAGCGGCGAAATATCCTCCAAAGTATTAAGGACTTTGATTTTCAGATAAAGAAAAACCAGGAGGATATCGGAAAATTAACAGAAAAGATTGATAGTCTTACCAAGGATCTTGATGACTTAGTCAGCCTCTATGAAATTGTCTCAGAACAGATGAATCCTTTTGTTGGCCTGTCAAAAGTTACAAAAAAACGACTTGATGCACTTGAAAATTTTACTAAAGAAATTGAAACATTAAATACACGAATTGGAGAAATAGAATCGGTTCTCGAAAAGAATAAAATGATTTTAGATGGTAAGATACCACAACCTCAAGTAAAACCAGCTGTACAAAACAAGCCTGAATTAAAACCAACGGAAGCGGTATCAAGCAGTAGCGACAAACAAAGTATACCTGTTCAAGGAGAAACAGATGAAAAGAAATTGAGCCAAGAAATACCAAACTCTTCTGTCGTCGAACCTCAAATTAATTCTTCGTCAGATTCAGATGTATGGAGTAATTTTACCGATGAGGATCTTGATCGAATCCTAGCAGAATCTCTTTCATCACTTATGATTGATCAAAACATTGATTCATTGATAAATGATTTTTTACTAAATTTAAAATAACTGTAATGCGTTTACTGTTTACGGAAAATATTTAAAAAGAATAAAAATACAACTAACCTTGAGGAGAAGAAAGACTGTGCCTGAAAAGTTCGATATAGATCTTGAATTAAAGTCTATACTCGAAAAAAATTTATTACCTGCACGAATTGTTGACCGAATTGGAAAAAAAATCAAAGAAAACAATATTTCAATTTCAAAAGAACAGTTGTATGAATTGGTAAATAAGATCCAAGGTATTCTCCAAAACTATAGCAAGAATAAACAAACAATAACCGTTGAAAAGAGAAACGGACAAAAAACACCGGTTCAATCTCCTGAAGAAGTCCAAGACATGAAGAAACTCGTTGAAACCGTCGAAGAATTAAAGGAAAGGATAAAATCTATTGAAGAACAACGTCTTGAAGGTGTTAAAGGCGTTTCAGGACGAATTATCAAAACAAAAGATATGATGAATCAACAGCAGGAGATTGTTGAATCTGATGAACCGATGCAGCCTTTAGAACTGATTCCTAATGACCCTGAAAGTATTGTTGTCTTAATGAAATGGCTCCAATATCTTGTTGATAAAATTGGTAAAAATAATCTCCCAGACATTCTGAGCTATTATGTTGATATCGACTGGATTACTGACGATGTCCGACTTGATCTTATTGAATATGCAAAAGGAATCAGCGACAGTACCGCAGAAATAAAAGAACCACCAAAACTGGTAACGAAAGACCATATTCAATCATTACTCTTTATCCAGAAATTAAAAGGTAAAAATCTTAACGAACGTTTTATCTGGAAGATAGATCGCGAAATGGAAAAGATGGCAAAAAGTATCGAAGAATATCAATTAAAATAAACTTTTTTAAGTCGAAAGACATTACGTATTGCACCATAAACTAACCATGAAGGGGATTTTGGAGCACATACAATGTATCAAAATCTGGAGGGATATTAGATGGGATTTTCACTCGTTGCTGCATTCGGCATCATTAGTATTTCAGTGATTATTGGGCTGCAGATTTTTACAGCAACAGTGATCCCAAGCATCTCGGAAACTCATACATCTTTTATTCACTGTGTTAATCGAGGTATGAACAAAATTCAAACAGATATAAGCATTTCCAACGTCGTGATTGTAGAAAATGGTCCAAACTACAATCATATTGTATCAGTAAAAAATATCGGTAGTACTACGCTTTCAACAGCTCAGTGTAGTATTGTTCTTAATGGTGTTGTATATCCTCATTCCTGTCCAGAAGCGTATTTGTATCCACAACAAACTGTAGAGTTTACTCTTGAAGATATACCTGGTGCTGGTATTCAACGCTTGAAAGTAATTACCGATTATGGGATAGCTGATTATTATGAATATACTATCGTATGAAGGTGAAACATAATGGGATTTAGTTTAACCGGTGCGCATGTAATCTTTTTTGTTGCAGCAATTATCGTTGCAGGAGCAGTATCCGGTGTTTTTATTGGAGTAACAATGAATATCAGCAACTCTTTAGCAGATCAAGGAAAACGACTCCAAGACCAATTAGATACTGATTTTACCATTATTAACGATCCCCAAAGAATACCACTTTCTGGAGATGGAAATTACCGCATTTTTTATTTGAAAAATATTGGAGGAAAAGAATTAATTACAAACAATCAAACTATGCATATTTTTATCGACGGTGAGATTGTACCGCAGAGATACTATAATTTCTCAGATGCTTCAATCCATCAATCAGAATATACGAATCTGTATATAGTTCAAACGTTACTTAGCGCAGGCAATCATGTACTACGGATTGTTGGGCCGCAAGCTGTTGAAGATGACTTCATATTTACAATATAAAAAGGATTATGGCTATGCAAGAAGCAAAATCTCTGATGTTAAAGAGAAAAGGCGAAACCGACGGTTTTGCTGAACGATTTGGTGTTGAAATACCAAATGGTTCACTAATATTCATGGAGGGAAAAGAAGGTACTGGAAAAAGTATTTTTTGCCAGAGATTTTGTTATAGCTTCCTATTGAATGGTCATACTTGTTCATATGTTTCCACCCAATTTACCATTAAAAGTTTTCTTAGACAAACTGCTTCAGTCGGCTATGATATGAGACAATACCTGATGTCAGGGAAACTGTTTTTTATTTCCACAGAGGTAACGCTTGCTGAAACAAAACCAAAAAAGACATTTCTCGAAGCGTTGATGACTGGAAAAAAATTATTTGATCCTGAGATTATTTTTATTGATTCTATTTCTACATTGCTCAATGAAAGTCTTAATAAAGAAAATCTTATTGATCTTACCAGTTTTTTAAACCGTTTAAAAGGTTCAGGAAAGATCATTGTACTAACTGCGAATCCAAATGACTGGCCCGCAGAAATCCATAATGCGTTCAAAATGTTTACCGACATTCATTATCGCATTAGCCGCGAGGCAATGCCCGGTGTCGGCGTTGTTCACAATCTCTATATTGAAAAGTTTAATGGTGCACGAAGAAAATATGAACCTATGACAACCTTTTCAGTGAAGCCAAACGTTGGTTTAAGTATCGAATCAAGTGGTGTAGCCTTCTAAATAGGAGGGGATAGGATTATGACAAAGATGGAAAAAGATGAAGAAGAAAAACTGATTCGTGATAATCCTCATTTGAAACGATATCTTGATGAAATCAGCAGTAAAATGCCCCGTCCTGTTTTTTATAGCAAAGTACCTCGCGATTTAAAAGGAGAAAAAAATCCAAATATCATCTATCCAACAAAAGGTGTTGTCTTCATCCATATTTATACTCCTGAAGGCGCCGAATTTAAAGAATATCATTCTGTTGAGCCAGTATTAAACGAGGTTGAAGAAAAAAAGCGAGATTATATCCTTGAAAAGATTTACGAACGTGCACCCTACCGAGAGCGCGTGAAAACTGATGAAGAGATTAAAAATGCGGTGAAAAAGTTTCTCGATGAAATAACAATCCTTGATGAAAACGCTGGGAGCGAATTTAAACTATCAAAAGGGAAAGTCCGCATCTCGTCTGTAGAACGGATGGATATTGAATACGATATTTTAAAAAATATTGTTGGTGGTGGACCACTGGAATGCTTTATGCGTGATCCGTACATTGAAGATATCCATATCATAACTGGAGAAAATGTCCATCTGATCCATAAGGTCTTTGAGATGGTTAGAACCAATATTCATATCGATAAGAAATGGGCGAGTCGTTTTTCACAGGAGTTCGCAGAAAAAATTGGAAGCCCGGTAAGCGAAGGACAACCAATTGCCGATGGTACATTACCTGATGGAAGTCGAGTGAATATTATCCATAGTAAAGATGTGAGTTTAAAGGGGCCGACGATGACCGTTCGAAAATTCAGCGAAGTTCCAATTAGTATCACACAACTGATTAGTTGGGGAACTCTGTCAACAGCAGTCGCTGCCTATTTATGGCTCTGCTTGAATTACGGCCGAAGTATCTTTGTCTGCGGTGAAACCGCGTCTGGAAAAACAACAACATCAAATGCAATGTTTGTATTTATTCCTCCTGAGAAGAAAATTTTTTCTGTCGAAAACACTCCTGAAGTTCAAGTTCCCCATGCTGTTTGGCAACAACTCCTGACACGAACAACTGGTCCGAAAGAAGGACATATCCTTGAAGGTGATCTCCTAAGAGCAGGTCTCCGTTCCCGTCCTGATTATATTATCCCTGGAGAAACTCGAGGTATTGAAGGTCGCGTCGTTTTTCAAGCTATGCAAACTGGTCATCCTGTAGTAACAACGTTTCATGCAGGATCAGTTACCAAAGTTATTCAACGGTTCACAGGTCATCCAATTAACATTCCAAAAACATTTATGGATAACCTTGACGTCGTATTAATTCAGATGGCCGTTGAAAGAAAAGGAAAAAGGCTTCGCCGGGTACTCTCAGTCGATGAGATCGAAGGATACAACAAAGAAGTCGATGGTATTATGTCAAGAAAAGCATTCGAATGGAACCCGGTTGATGATTCTCATATATTTAAAGCATATCGGAACAGCTATGTACTCGAGCAACGCATAGCAAAAAACGCAGGATATACCGATGTCAACCAGATTTATGATGAATTCGATCGCAGAAAACATATTCTTGATCGTATGATTGAGGAAAAGATTTTCGATTATTACGAAGTCGTACAATTTATTTGGACATTCTATCGCGAGGGAGAAAAAGGTCTACCGATAGCACTCTAGGTGGTGATAGTGTATGGTGAAGATGGGAAAAGAGGAAATCCAGAATTTATACAATAAAAACCCTCATCTGAAAAAATATGTTGACAGCATTCGCGATAAAATAGGTGAACCTGATTTTTACAGTCCTGTTCCCCGTGAAGTACGAAACGAGTCACTACCAAATATCATTTATCCAACAAAAGGGATGGTTTTTGTCCATATCTATAAAACTGCTGATATGGATGCTGTTGAGTATAGAGCAATTGAACCTATACTTAGTGAAAGTGAAAAGATAAAACACGATCAGTTGTTAAAATTAATTTTAAAAAAAATACCTGAGAAACGGAGCGTTATCGAAGACGAAGATCTGAAAAATGTTATTATTGAATTACTTGACGAATTAACTATTGTCGACGAACAAGCTGTAGATGCAGATGTTCAAAAATCAAAGAAAAAACCATTAAAACTTTCAAAGGTACGTTTAACTTCAGAGCAGAAAACAAATATCCAATATTATATCATTAAAAATCTCATTGGTGGAGGAAAAATCGAGTGTTTTATGCGTGATCCGTACATCGAAGATATCAATATCGTCTCAGGTTACAATGTGTATTTATTCCATAAAATTTTTGAAATGATTAAAACAAATGTGATCATTGAATCAAAAGAAGGCCCAGAATTTGCAAAAGCACTCAGCGAAAAGATGGGGACACCAGTCAGTGAAGGACGTCCGATCGTTGATGGTGTATTGCCTGATGGTAGTCGAGGAAATATCATCTACAGCTCAGCAATCAGTATCAAAGGACCAAGTATGAGCATTCGACGGTTTACAGAAACACCGATCAGCATCACCCAACTGATCCATTGGGGAACACTGAACGCTGGTATCGCTTCATATCTCTGGATTTGTCTTCAATACGGGAGAAGTTTTTTTCTCTGTGGTGGGACTGCTTGCGGAAAAACAACAACTATGAATGCGATTATTCCTTTTATACCACCTGAACGAAAAATTTATACCGCTGAGGGAACCCCAGAGTTGCAGGTCCCGCATACGGTTTGGCAACGTCTTCTGACGAAAACAACAGGACCTGAAGAAGGACAAGTTGATCTTTTCGACCTTCTTCGAGCAGCATTACGATCACGTCCAGATTATATAATTCCAGGAGAAGTTCGAGGTGCTGAAGGAAGTATTGTTTTCCAAGCTATGCAAACTGGTCATCCATGTATGACAACGTTTCATGCCGGAACTGTCACCAAGGTTATTCAACGGTTCACCGGTGATCCTATTAACGTTCCAAAAACATTTATGGATAACTTGGATTTCGTCGTTATTCAACTTGCGTTAGAACGAGATGGACGGCTGATTCGACGGGTGACCTCAATTGATGAAATTGAAGGTTACAACCGGGCGGTTGATGGTATTATGGCTCGGAAGGCCTTTGAATGGAAGCCTGAAGAAGATCGACATGTTTTTACCGGAAACAAAAACAGCTATATTCTTGAGCAAAAAATTGCAAAAAACGCTGGATATGCTGATACAGCAGGCATTTATGACGAATATGAAAAACGAAAACGTATTCTTGAACGGATGGTTGAAGAAAAGATTTTTGATTATTATGAAGTTGTACAGTGTATCTGGGGTTTCTATCGCGAGGGAGAAAAAGGTTTACCATTTTCGATAACGTGAATATCTTATGCCTGAAGAAACAGAAAAAAAAGAGGAGAAAAAATCTCGGAAAGAAAGAAAGGAAAAAAAACAAAAAGAAGATTTTTTAAAACAATTAAAAATAGCGTATAACGCCCTTGAAGATCCAAAAAAATTTCAACGAACCGTACTTTTTCCACTCATAGGATTAGGTGTTTTGGTTTTTTGTTTACCATTTATTCTCCAAATGATGATTCCGGTCCCACTTGATTTAAATCCCACAACGTTTATCATCGGTGGTATCGTTCCCATCATGCTTGGATTTTTTTACCCTTTTATCACATGGAAGAACAAAGAGGCAGATATTAACAGTAAAATGCATTTTTTTATAACCCATCTACGGGTTCTTGCCATTTCAGATACATCGCTTAAGGATATTATCGGGATGCTTGGCGGAAACAAAGCATATGGAAGTCTTGGTGAGGAACTAAGAAAAATTAGCGTCTTGAGCGAACAATGGCGGGTGCCTCTGGCAAAATGTTTCACGTTTATTGCACAGCGGACGCCAAGTAAGATCCTGGGCGACTTTCTAGATCGATTTGCTCAAGGATTAGACAGTGGTGTTGATCATCGAGAGTTCATTGAAACAGAACAAGGTGCTGTGCTTCAAGAATATAAGACCATGTATGAATCATCAAATGAAAATATTGTAATATTAAGCGAGGTTTACGTCAGCCTGTTAATTTCTATTATTTTTATCATGGCACTTGGCATTGTATTACCAATGATTATTGGTACCGAAGATATGAATACCTTCATATTTCTTTCATCTTTTCTCCTAATAGTTTCTGAAGGAATGCTCTTATATTTGATTCGATCCATGGTTCCTGCCGATGAGATTTGGCATCGAACCGGTGAAGCCGGAGACACTGAACTCCAATTAAAAAAATTGTTCAAAATTTCAATAATTTCGTCAGTTATTCTTGGATGTTGTTTATTTCTTAGTAAATATCTTCTTATATTACCATTGATCAGCAGCATTCCTTTTGAGATTCTTGTTGCATTATCTCTGACGCCATTAATCATCGTTGGAATTAAAACATTTCAAGCTGAAAACATGATCAATCGAAAAGAACGGAATTTTCTCAGTTTTTTACCATCTCTTGGTTCGATTGCAACGATGCGCGGCGGCCGAATTACTGCATCAGTGTACTATCTCAGTGAAAAGGATTATGGTGTGCTCACGAAACATATCCGTGATTTATACCGACGGCTTCGAACACGGATCAACGATGATGAATCTTGGGAATGGTTTGGCATTGATACGGGAAGTAACCATATTCAGCGTTCCTGTGAAATGTTCCGTCAGGCAACCGCAGCAGCAGCAAATCCTCGAACTGTTAGTCGTATGATTACTGAAAACATTCGAAAAATTCGAGATCTTCGGGTTAAAAAATTGACTGTTATTAATACAACTGCTGCATTATTCGGCGGCATAACCTTTGGACTAGCGTTCTGTATCTATACCTCACTCGTCATCGCTCGCCATATGAATACGATTATGCGGGAAAGCATGGGTGGAAATCCTTTCCGCGGGACAACTATTGATGTCGGTGCAATTCTAAAAACGGTTCCACCGGAGGTTTTTACCTATAATTTTATAATTATTTTTATTGTGCTTACCATTCATTGTTGCATGCTTGCATTAACCTTACGAACACTTCGAGGAAGCCATCTCTACCTCACACTGCTATATTTTGTTCCTTTTGTATGGGTAGTCGCGGTTACAGGAGCATTTATTGACATCGGTTTAGGGACGTATCTTGGTATGTAAAAAAAAGCAAACCATAAGTTATTAGAAGTTAAAATCAATACAGAGCTGGAATTAATCAAGGTGGTGGTATGAAAAAAATTGGGATATTAACCGGTGGTGGCGACTGTCCCGGTTTAAATGCAGTCATTCGAGCAGTAGTTCGAAAGGCGTCTCGGTACGGATGGGTTACTATCGGTATTAAAAACGGTTGGAAAGGGCTCATTGAAGGTGATATGTTTCCCTTGACCGATCGTGTCGTCTCAGGTATTCTCCCCAAAGGAGGAACAATTCTTGGAACCTCTCGAACAAATCCTTTCAAAGAAACAGGCAATGTTGAAAAAGTTCAACAAAATATCAGAAAATTCAAACTGGATGCTCTGGTTGCAATCGGTGGAGAAGACACCTTGGGAGTTGCATTAAAGTTATATCAGCTTGGTATTCCTGTAGTCGGCGTTCCAAAAACAATCGACAACGATCTATCAGGCACTGATTTTACCTTTGGTTTCGACACCGCAGTATCGATTGTCACCGAAGCAATTGATCGATTACATACTACTGCTGAATCCCACCATCGAGTCATGGTGTTAGAAGTCATGGGGCGTCATGCAGGATGGATTGCAACAATAGCTGGTATTGCAGGCGGTGCTGATGAGATACTTATTCCTGAACAGCCCTTTGATCTTGATGTGGTATGTCGAAATCTTAAAGCTCGGTATGAAAGTGGAAAAACATTTAGTATCGTCGTAGTTTCCGAAGGAGCAAAACCAAAAGATATTGATAAATTTGCAACAGTATCAGATGAACGAGACGAATTTGGCCATGTGCGCCTTGGAGGCATTGGTAACTTTTTAGGAAAAGAGATTGAAAAAAGGCTCGGTGTCGAAACTCGTGTGACTGTTCTTGGCCACGTCCAACGAGGTGGTACTCCAACAGCGTATGATCGTGTACTTGCAACACGATTTGGCGTTGCAGCTGTCGAGGTTATTAAAAATCAGCAATATGGAAAAATGGTAGCGTTACGAGGAAATAAAATCATCCCTGTTGATCTAGAAGAAGCTGTTCAAAAGCTAAAAACTGTGGATATGGAGTTATACGATATTGCAAAAATCTTTTTTGGAAGAATTGCTCCAACTGAAGAAATCATGCAGCAAGATTTGACCTAAGGCCACAACTCAACAATATTTTTTAAATAGGTATTCGGCGTTGTAAACTCAATAAGACCCGCGATCCCAAATTCTGGATTAATCGAACCTTGTACTTTTATACGTGTTCCAAGACCCGAAAAACATTTCGAAGTATTTATCAGCAGAACAACAAGGTCCTCTTGATTAATAATAGGTAGCGATGCATTACAGGAACCGTCGATGTCACGAATGACTACAATTCCAAAGGTTGATGCAGAAAGACGACTGGCGTTTAATGTATTAAATAAACCATTTGTTACATTTCTACTAAAACAGGTTTTCGAATAATTAAGGATTGCCTGTTTTTTTGAATCAGAGATACTAATATGTGTATAGGTTAGATCAATTGCTTCAGAACCGGTAACTGGCGTGATAAAAATTGCGAGTTGAGAAATAGTTGCATTGTGTTGATACCCGCTGATATGGGTTACTTTCAAACCGCTTGATATTTCTCGTATCGTCTCCATTCCTGTTTTGAGCGCCTGTTGTTCTAAACTATTCATGGTTTGTATCAGAACCGATGCAGTGATGCCTGCGACAAGAATCATTGCGATAAAAATAATTAAGGAACCAACCCCAATTGATGCTTGACTTTCTTTCTGAAGTGTATACCAACGTAGTTGTATAATCCCCTCGCCTCCCTCGATTAATCACTAAGTTTAGTAGTACCTGAGAAGGATATATCTCCCAACTACTTAACGATAATTAAAAACGAGAATAAAAAGGTATTGTTTTATGTCAGAAGAAAATGAAAAAATCAGAGATTTGAGAAATATCAATAAAAACAAGTATTGTACGAGCTGACAAAAATCCTAAATTAGAATTAGATAATCGTCTTTTTTCCAGTATAAAAAAAATCTAAAAAATGATGAGAACTGAATCTCATCATGTAGAGTATCACTATTTATTGTAACGTCATGACTCGAGCGTTAAACGCAGCTGGCGTTGTAAATGAAATAATACCTGGTGAACCCTGCTCAGGTATGACTGCACCCCATATTGGTTTTCTTTCTGTGAAGCCATTGGTACCACTGAAATTAAAGCAGTGGTAAGTATAGACCGTCAGCATGACTTTATCTCCTCGATTGATAACAGGATTTGTTTGTGACACTGAATTATCAGCATCTTCAATAACTAAGATCCCGTAATCATCAACAGTATTATACTGTAATTGCTGAGTATGATTCAAACCTTCTCCGGGAAATACAGGAAGGTTGAAAAGATCATCAAAGCCTGCTCCGACTCTTTTTGCATAATTATTCTGCGAACTATTGTATTTCAGAATAATTTTTGTATCAGTATCTGATAACTCGAGAAAGACTTGACTTAAATCGATATCGGTAGAGCCAGAACGAGGGCGAACGGTGATTGCAAGTTTACTGATGTTTGCACCAGCAGCAGCATACCCATGAATTCCAAAAACCGCTAAGCCAGTTGCAACCTCGCCGATGGTTTGCTGTCCTGTTGCCATTGCTTGAGATTCAAGTCGTCCAGCAGTCTGAATCAGCACCGATGCAGCAATGCCTGCGACGAGAACCATCGCAATGAAGACGATGAGCGTACCAATACCAACATCTGCAACATCCTTCTCCTTAAGAACTTGTAATATCTTATGATTCATGGTTTTCATCCTCCTCATTGTAAATCATATACCACATCGTTGTATGCAGCCGGAGTGGTAAATGAAATAATACCGGGAGAACCAATTTCTGGGACGATCAAACCAAAAATTTGAACACGTTCTGGAACCTCTCGACCAAAACATGCAGCTGCTGCACATCGAACTGTTAATATAACTTTGTCCCCTTGATTGATAATGGGGTTAAGTTCTTTACAAGAACCATCTTGATCTTGAACAACAATCAAACCAAAGGTCTCGCTATTCAATTCATCCCAATTTCCTGTGTCAAAAATCTGAGCGTTAGAGATATTAACTGTTGCATTATAATGTCCTGGATTTTTCCAACCATTATACAGGAGAACAACTTTTTTAACTCCATCGCTTAAAATAAGCCGTGTTTGGTTGATATCAATGTCTGGTGCACCAGCGCGTGCTCGAACCGTAATTCCAAGATAGTTGAGCTTTGTGTTTTTCATACCGACAATATCAATAACGGCGATACCGCTGGATACTTCAGCAATGGTTTGCTGTCCTGAACTCATCGCTTGTGTTTCAAGTTTTCCAGCAGTCTGAATCAGCACCGATGCAGCAATGCCTGCGACGAGAACCATCGCAATGAACACAATCATTGCACCAATACCAACATCTGCAACATCCTTCTCCTTAAGAACTTGTAATATCTTATGATTCATGGTTTTCATCCTCCTCATTGTAAATTAACCACTGCAACTGCGTATGCTGCAGGGGTGGTAAATGAAATAATTCCTGGAGATCCTTCTTCCACGATTACTTGACCAAAAATATTTCTCCGAGTTCCTAAACCACTGAAAGCCGCAGTGGTATTAATCGTGAGAATAACATGATCCCCGGTGTTTATAACAGGATTAGATGAGGAACATGATTCATCTGCATCCTCCATGACGATGACACCAAAAGTCGTTCCATTGAGATGTGGAAAACAAGACGAGCTTAAGAGATCTCCGTTAATATTTGCGGTAATGGTAAAACAGCTTTTATTGTAAGTAAATATATTTTTTGTATCCGAATCTGAAAGTTCAATAACTGTTGTTGATAAATCAATATCTTTGGTACCTGCCCGCGGTCTAATAAAAATCGCTAAACGTACAATTTTACCGTTTTCGTGCTGTCCTACGATCTTTTCAACAGCTGCTCCAGTAGCAACCTCCGCAATGGTCTGTTGACCTGAACTCATCGCTTGTGTTTCAAGTTTTCCAGCAGTCTGAATCAAAACCGATGCAGCAATACCAGCAACAAGAACCATCGCAATAAAAACAATCATCGCTCCGATACCAACATCGCCGATATCGGTTTTTTGCAACAATTTTACCGTTTTTTCCATTTTACATCCCATCCTCACAACTCGTTATCTTGTTGTGATTCCGCAATAAATGAAAATCATGGATAATTTATTAACCTTGTTTGCATATGAGCATATAACTAGAAATATACGTATATATGCAGGTGCCAAATTATTCGATGAATAACTGCATTATTAAAGAAGAAATCACCAAGTAGAGTATCTAGTGTGCTACCTTGATATCTTTCTATTTTGAGAACAAATATAGAGAGTTACGAAGATATAAGGGAACGAAGTGAAATGAATAAACATATTTTTATAAAACATTGAACGAAAGAGGCAAGTTTATATAGAATTGTTAAACTTACGGTCACGTTACAGAAAATGATCAGAAATAGATATAATCAAATTGGGAAGATAAATGACTTCTTCTCGATGATAAACGGATAAATTTACTTGGGTTTATCTGAGGTGGTATATGAAAAAAATAGTCGATTATGCATATATGAAGTCGATGAACGTTGTATTCCTCTTAAACATGTTAGGAACAAGGCAAAGTATTTATGTGATGAAAAACCATTTTAATAAAAAAAAAGTTATTGGCGCAGAGATAGGGGTTCTGCGCGGTTATAACACACGGAATATACTCCGACATCTCAACATTGACAAAATATATCTTATCGATCCGTACATGATGTATGAAGGAATCGATGAGAAACAAGATCCAAAAGTTCCACATAGTAAAGCTTTTTTGTATGCACAAAAGGTTTTAAAAAAATATAAGGAAAAAATTATTTGGATTAGAAAAATGTCTTCAGAAGCAATCAATGATGTCCCAGAAAACTTAGATTTTGTGTATATTGATGGAAATCATTTATATGATTATGTACTAAAGGATTTAGAATTATATTATCCAAAGGTAAAACCTGGCGGTGTTTTATGTGGTCATGATTTTAATCATCCTGATGTTGCTCGCGCAGTTGCTGAATTTTCACAAAAGAAAAAGGTAAGTTTTCAGACTCACGGCTATCCTACTGATTGGTGGATAAAAAAATAAAAAGCATAACAAAGGAATATTCACCATTTTTTATTATTTAGTTTGATGGGCAGTATGATTAGTAACGATTCTACATAAACAAGTTTTACAAGAGCTATCAGTAATATTTATATATGCATGTAGGAGTTACTTCATTATGCGAAATATTTTTTTAAAAATTCAGTTGATAAATTGGTTAAAAAAAGATAATATCCAAGTAAATCGCTATGTGCTAACAAAACAATTTCCGTGATGTGACTTTATGCCAATACTTTTTATTAATGCACCCGTGCAGATTTATTCAAGAGCTGTTCCGTTAATTGAGAACAAGAAATTTAAAAAATATTCAGTAGTGATACCTGAAGAGCTTGTACCATTTTTTAAGGAAAATACCAATGCAGATATTATTGTTCCTAATGTTCATCCAAATCTCATAACTGCTCAAACAAAGTGGAAACTTTTTTATAATGTTTTGAAAGCACGAAAAGAATATAAGCGATTGTTTAAAAATATTAACAACGATGAGATATATCTTTTTTTTACTTCATGGTCTGTCGTTTTTCTTAGTTATGTTAAAAAACTTTCTAAAAAAAATAAGGTTTTTCTGGTTTTATCTGAAAAAAATCCGCATAAATTCTCTTTCCAAAAACAAAAAGGTGTTATTCCCTTCTTTATGATCTTGGTCGCAAAAATATTCCTTGGTGTTGATGTTTACATTTTGAATAAAGCAGGACGTTTCGCTTGGGAGTTAAACAGGGAAAAAATTAATTTTGAAATTATCATGCCTTCCCCATTAGATACGCAACCTGCGAAAACAGGAAAATACCAGCATCTTCTCAAAGGTAAAACAGTGTTATTTCTTGGTGATGATCTTGTCTCTGAAGGTGCTATTGAAGAAAGCGTTGTTAATATAACCAATACACTTATGGACATTCTTGATGAAAGATTCAAGGATAAATATGTTATTAAACCACATCCACGAGAGCATACACTCTACGGAAGAATGGCTCATTCAGACCATGTTATTTCCCCATATATCCTTGCAGAAACACTCATGAATCATGATTGGAAATACATCATTGGATACTATACTGAGGCGTTATTTGCTGCTAAACGAACTACAAAAGCAACGGTCATTTCATTACTTCATCTCTGGACTTGGACCAATCCAGTTTTAAAGGAATATTGGCAGAAAGAATTTGAACAGAATAACATCATTATGCCACGAACGGTTGAGGAGCTCAAAGAAATTTTGAAGGGGTGACGATGGCTCAAAATCTCGAAGAAATAATCGGTATGAAAATATCGATTCCAAAACATTTTGCAAAGGTAGCAAACACCGCAAACATGATACTTGACTACCGATTTAACAAAAAACTTGAAAAATTGAACAGCACGCTTTCATCGTTACATAATATCCATAAAGGAAAACGAGGATTCTTAATAGGATCTGGCCCATCTCTAAATAAAACGAATCTAGCATTACTTCAAAACGAACACGTTATCGGCGTCAATACGTTATATCGAGGGTTGAATCGATTCAAGCTTTCACCAGAATATTGGGTTGTAGCAGATGGCAAATTATTTCAGGAGAATTACAAAGAGCTTTTTGCTTTGAAAAATGTACAGATGTTTCTAACTGAAAATGCGGCTCGAAAATATCTAACAAAGTATCATTTTTACCATCTCTATGAGACAACACAGCCATATGTACTCCGGAATCTTGGTTCTATGAATGTCTACAATACCTTTAGCACAGATATTACGAAAGGTATCTACAGCGGTGGCTCCTCAGTAATTAACGCATTACAAATAGCGTTCTTTTTAGGATTTCAGGAAATGTATTTAGTAGGATGTGATTGTGGAATAACTGATAATCAGTACCGTTTTGAAGATACGCCGGTAGAAAACCGTATTGGTAAAGGAATACGTGGAGAATGGCAGTATCTTTTTGATGCGTATAAAGTATGTAAAAAAGCATATGAGGATCATGGGAGAAAAATTTTTAATGCAACTGTGGGCGGATATTTGGAAGTTTTTGAACGAAAAAAAATAGAAGACGTTGTTCTTTAATAATAAATAATGTATTACAAGGCAAAACAAAGAAGGATATCAAAATAGTACATGGTGAACGTATGAGACAAAAAAATAAGATAGTTATTATGATTCCGGCTCGATTGGGAAGCCAGCGAATTTTATTAAAAGCATTACAACCAGTCCATAATCGTTTCCTTACCTGCTATATCATCGATGTTTGTAAAGAGGTTGTCTCCGATTGGAAGAATATCTATCTGAACGCCTCTGAATCAGTTTTTGAATCTATAGCAAAACAAGAGAAAATAAATTATTATAAACGACCCGATCACCTCTCCTCATCATCTGTGACGAACAATGAGTATATTTATGACTTCTTGAAAAACATACCATGTGATTATGTCATTCAAGCGAATCTTACTTCACCATTCTTAACGAAAAAAGACATCAGTGGATTTATAAAAAAGTTGACGACAGAGCAGTATGACCTTCTTTTTTCAGTAAAGGAAATACGCTCCGAAGCGCTCTATGATAACAAACCGCTTACATTTTCATATGGTGGTTCAAAACAGAATTCACAGAATATCAAACCACTGCATATCATATGTTGGGGTTTGACTGGTATACGATCTAAGACGTTTATAAAAAATTACGAACAGGATGGCAAAGCAATATTTGGCCACAAAGGAGATAAAATTGGTTATTATCTACTATCAGGCCTTTCAACAATTGACATTGATTATCCTGATGATTTAGAGTTAACACGGTTGCTTATGAAGGAAAAAAAACAATGAAGGTATTATTTATTTATCCAAATCTAATGCTTCAAGCAACAATACCTAATAGTATCGCAATTTTATCAGCATGTCTGAAAAAAGAAGGGCACATAGTTAAATTGTTTGATACCACCTATTATAAGACTGAAGAGATATCAAATGAGGAAAAACGGATACAACGATTTCAGATTAAACCGTTTGAGATAAAAAAGTTAATTGAAACTCCTGTTGAAGATGATTTGATAAAAACCGTTGAGCTGTACAAACCTGAGCTCATCGCGATTACTTTTGTTGATAATACCTTACAACTTGGGATGAAATTACTACGTAAAATTCGGCATACAAACATTCCGGTGATTGCTGGTGGTGTGACTGCAATTTTACGACCTGAAGAACTTGCAAATAAAGAAGAAATTGATTATGTATGTTATGGAGAAGGAGAAAACGCAATTGTAAAAATCATTGAGTACCTCGAAGGAAAAATTCCAATTCAGGATGTCCCAAATATCTGTTATCGAAGCACAAAGGGGAAAAAAACTACCATAATGTACAATAAACCAGATGATCTTGTCGACATCAACATAATACCTTTTGAAGATTATACAATTTTTGATCAAGAGCGGCTGATGCGGCCGATGTCAGGAAAAATTATCAAAACTGTAACGATTAATATGGATCGAGGCTGTCCGTATTCATGTACGTATTGTTGTGCTCCATCGCTGCGGAAACATTACGGTAAAGGATATTACCGACGCAAAACAATAGAAAGAATACAAGCTGAATTAGAGTATCAAATCAAGCTACATCAACCAAAGTATATTTACTTCAATTCTGAAACATTTCTTGCGGTATCTGACGAAGAATTCAAACGATTTGCAGAAATGTATAAAAACTATCAAATTCCTTTTTGGTGTCAAACACATATTAAAACAATAACAGATGTTAAAATAAGATTATTAAAAGAGATAGGATGCGATAAGATCGGAATTGGCATTGAATCGGGAAATGAAAACTATCGAAAAAACCGGCTTAAAAAAACATTTACAAATAACGAGGCAATTGAAGCGTTTAAAATTTTAAAAAAATATAATGTAGAGGTCGGTGTTAACAATATTATTGGATTACCTGAAGAAAACCGTAAATTAATTTTTGACACAATCCGATTAAACCGAAGATTAAATAAGATTTTACACGGTAGAATGTCAACGAGTGGTTTTATATTTCAACCATATAAGGGAACAGAGCTATACACCTATTGTATTAACAACAAATATCTGTCTCCCGACCAAGAACCTGATACGTTGATTGGCGATCCTGTAATCGAAAATCCGTATCTCTCAAAACAAGAATTATCAGGTTTATTGAGAACATTTTCATTGTATGTTAAAATGCCGATATGGTACTATCCATTAATTCGTATTGCAGAAAAAAACGATACCATGTTAGCATTTGTAGGAAAAATTTTTTGGAAAAAATATGCAGGTTAAATTGATCATCATAAGACACCGACAACGGTACAGGGAGAACTATCTAGATTAGCGATGAATAAAGGACAAACGAAGACCTGCCGTAACCTTGTTAATTTTTTACTTGATAGGTCCATGTCTTCGAGTAATAAAATCGGATTACTTGCATAATCTTTATCCTGAAGAAAAATAGTATGCGCCTTTCGCCCTGATTCACGATGGATGAAACTTGATATCGAAATCGAATCAATACCAACACATTTAATGTTTGGATATTCAGTACGAAGATAATGTGCAATCTCGGGAGAGATTCCAGGGTTTTTTAATCGATACACAGCTTCATTTCTATATTTCCAAAAACCAGTTCGAAATATGATCATATCACATGAGCTCAACGAAGACGAATACGACAGTAGTTCATCAACCATTACTAATTCTCCAGGATTTTTTGGTATATCTAGAACTATCGGATGAGAAAAAATGAATTCTTCTATAGTATAGTCAGTGATTTTTTTACCAGTATCTATGAAATGATATGGTGCATCAATATGTGTTCCGAGATGGTTATGGATATGGATGAGTGATGTATTACAGGAATTTCCTTGGGTGATCTGTTGGTATGGTTCAATTTGAAGTGGTGGGGTATTTCCATAACTGGGAGTAGCCGTGTTTATTGGATATGACAGTAAGATATATCGAGACATAGTCACCAGAGCTCTCATATTATTTTTCTTTAATATCCCTCACAATCCATTCTTTGATGTCGAGGAGATTCGGGAAATTTGGGACGCAAAAGTCATCAAAAGATTCAATATTTTTTCTTCCTATGAACTTGACTCCTGTTTTTCGTGCAACGTTATAATCTTCCCGCATATCCCCAATATAAATTGCTTGCTGGGGCTGTGCGTGTTCAGCAGTAAGAGCAGTGTGAATAAATTCAATTTTATTACCTGGCGGACTTCCAAAAACACGTTTAAAATATTGTTGTATCTTTCGTTCTGCGACAATACGTTCTAACTCTTGTTGAGGTGTGTTCGATGCAAGATAAATGGGATATCGTGGTGCAAAGAATTTTAAAAATTCGAGTGCACCAGGAACATATGGGCAGGTAACGACTTTTTGATAAACGATATATGAAAACCGTTGTCCAAGATCACGTTCAACTTCAGGAGTATACGGTTTTTTTAAAATATTTTCATAGATATATTTAAATTTTACATATCGTGAAAATGCATGATGCCGTACGTGATAATCGATAATGTCATCGATATATTCATGATACTCTTGAAATAATTCGCGAAATGCCTCTGTTTTTAGATCAACAGATTCAATGATGACTCCGTCGAAATCCATAATAATAAGTTTAAGCATAGAGTTCACGAAATCCATTCATATTTCTTTCACACGTGTTGTATTTTTGAGATTCTCTGCAAAGGTCGAAATCACTGCTTACTGAATACCTCAAGAAGATTTTTCACCGCCTGAATCTCCATATCAAGCCGAGATTCCTTCGCATATGATCCTATATGAGGTGTTAGAATAATATTTCCAAGTTCGGTGAGAGGACCTGCATAGGGTTCCTGAGTATAAACATCCAGTGCTGCACCTGCCAGTGATTGTGTTTTTAATGCTTCGTACAAGGCATGTTCGTCAAGGATCTCCCCTCTCGAAAGATTTAAGAGAAACGCCTGTTTTTTCATCAATGCTAGCTCAGATTTACCGAGCAGTGGTTTACCTTCAGGTGATTTTGAAACATGGACACTGACAATATCGCTTTTTTGAAGCAGATCAGATAAAGATAACAGATGAATGTTTCTTTGTTTGCACCAGTCATGATCTGGATGAATGTCATGCCCGACAACAGTAACTCCGAGCAGTTGGAGCATTTCTGCAACCTTTTTACCAATACGTCCGAGACCAATAATTCCGACAGTTTTACCATACAATAGAAAGCCCATATCTTTGTTCCAAATACCCTGACGGATTAAACGATCACGATATGAAATCATCCGCAACAAATCAAAAATGAGTCCAACGGTTAATTCTGCAACAGCCCGTGTCGGACCATCTGGTGTGTTTTTAATGATAATGCCATGTCTACGTGCATATTCGATATCGATATTGTCGATACCAACACCAACACGACTGATACATCGTACCAAAGGGAGCGCAGAAAGTACCTGCTGATTTAAAGTTTCAACGCCTGCAATGATTCCCTGACACTCCTTCCCAAGTTCTATAACTTCCTCTGGTTTCATCTTTCGATGATACGGATTAAGAATCACGTCAATATGCGCTTGCCGAAGTAATTCTAATGGTTCATCTCCGCACTCTCCAAATGAGGAAGGAGTGATAATTACCTTTTTTTTTGATACCATAAAAACAACGCCTCGTTTTTCTATCAAGTTTTTTTATTTCTTCTGTGCAACTATCCGAAGTGGTGAACTTAAATTGTATTGTTGTAAGAAATCTTGAAAAGCTCGATGTGCTCGCTCGTCTCGATTCTCAAGTAGATACGTAACAAACCGTGGTACCTGAATACTGGGATCATTGTTAACAGCATTTCGCACAATTTCTAGATCTAGTTGGCCAATGGTACTTAATTCAATGATTTCGAATCCACAATCAGTAAGCAGTTTTGTAATTCCTTCCGTTGAAAAGAGATTCATATGGTCCAAAGGATGAATACTCTTGGAATGCTGCCAGAGGATTTGAAGATCAAAACCGCTAATGGTTGTTGTGGTTAAAAATAAAAGACCATTCGGTTCGAGTAAAGAATGAGCTTTTTGAATTATTTCTTTTGGGTTGGAAACACGATCAATAACCTCCAAAGCACTAAACACCGCCGTCCGTGACCCCTCAGAAACAACAGAATCTAATGAATCATACATATGTATATTCTTAGAAGAGACTGTATCACGAATAGATCTGTAAGGTTCAACAAGAGTTATACGGTCAAAAAATTTGAATGACCGTAATGCTTGAACAAATTCGTTATATTTGGTCCGAAAATCAATTAAGGTAACCGGTTTTTTAAGATACGTTTCAGTGACATCAACGATCCAGAAGGCACGAGGATGCACAATTACCCGCTTTCTCGAGGAAAGAGTCGCTTTATAAACCTTATTTAACCAAAATGTCATTGATTTTGATTTCTGATAATATTGTGTAATATTGAATTCTGAGGGGCGAGGTGTAACAAAGACTGTTTTACAGTTCTGACACTCGACATATGTCATACCAAATTTTTTAAAAAGTTGCTCGTTTTTTTGAGAATTACATCCTGGACAATTTATATCAAAAAGATCCCATTTCTTTAAGAGTAGGCCAAGTTCTTGTTCAATCATCTGGAGATAAACATCAAATAACTTTGCTGGCTGTACCTCAAAGATCCTAATATCTTCATTAACAACAACATGTTTCATAGTTTTCAACTCGATTGTTTTTTCATTTTTTTTCTCCATTGTGTATCAGCATTATAAATCTTATACACCAGTTCCATCGCCTTTAATGCATCGGTAGATGTTCCATGTCTAATAGGCTTATTGTTGAGAATACAATCAACAAATTCATCGATTTCTAATTTCCAGGAGTTATCTTCGCTGAAATAGATAATTTCCTCTCGAGGGTTTCCTAAGGCAAATGCTTCATTTTCAAACTGTCGACGGGCTATAATCAAACTTTCTTGGCCATAACTATGGGTTGAGGATAAGATGCCATTAATAATAACGTATCCATCACGGAGAAATATATCAAGTTTAAACATATGTTTCCATTGGGTTGACGAAGAATGAATCATTGCGGTTTGATTACTGTTATTTCGTAATATGGCAAAGACGTTGTCCTCAACATCAATATTCCAGTATGCATTAGTGACAAAACTTTTAATCTCACTGAAATCCCCGCAAAAAAATCGAAATAGATCTAACATATGGATGCCTTGATCAAGAAGTATTCCTCCTCCAGCAATGCCCCGATCGCTCCGCCAATTCTTTTCGAAATCGATACCTCCTGATTTTCCATAGATCCCTCGAAGCCAGAGAATTGAACCAAGACGACCACTATCGATAATTGCCTTTGCTTCACGGACGCCATCGTGGTATCGATGATTAAAACCAAATTTCACTTTTACATCTTTATGTTTTTGTTCTGCTTTAATAATCTTTTTGATATCACCAACAGTACGACCCGGTGGTTTTTCACAAAAAACATGAATGTTTTTTTTTAATGCAGCAACTGCAATATCTGAAGAATATCGATTTGGAGTACAGATGAAGACAGCATCAAGATTTTCTTTAAGTAAGGTTTTATAGTCAGTATAAAAAGAATATTTCGATGAAATATTTTTCGGCTTTATAACATCACATATGCCGATAAGAGATAAATTCGTATGATTTTCTATAATCCTCTGTCGTATTCGTCCAACTTTACCGTATCCAATGATGCCAACCTTTAGTGTATCCATAATCCCCTCGAAAATATTTCTTTTTTGATGAAAAACTTATTATCAAGTATTATACGTCTCTTCAAGATAGTATGAATGTTGATATACTTTGATTTATCAGGGTATCCACGATAATTTTTGAGCATACAAAAAGGCAAAATGCATCTTCGTGGTATAAATTCTACGGTTTAGGTTTATTATGGATTCTTCTTTTAAAAAATTATACAGGAACTTTTTTAGTTGGAAAAATTCTCAAAAAATGAAAAAAATAAGATGATGTGCAGATTTTCTGCACAGAGTGCTTTTTTTACCGGACTCACTGTAGATCCATGACTTTGCTGTTGTATGCCGCAGGAGTTACAAAGGAGATAATACCCGGAGATCCGAGTTCAGGAACAACAGCACCCCAGATCGCTTTTCGCTCCCGGAGACCTTGTGAACCACTCTCATTAAAGCAATGGTAGGTATATACCGCGAGCATGACTTTATCTCCTCGATTGATAACAGGATTTGTTCCTGAAATCGACCTATCTGCATCCTCAACGACTAGAATTCCAAAGTCATCGATTACTCCACTTTCTTGCGCTGCTGAATAATTCATACCCTCTCCAGGGAATATCGCTTGATTGAAGATGTCATCAAACCCGGCATTTAACCTTTTTGCGAAAAAGGTATTATTGTATCTGAGAACAACCTTCATTGTTGGATCTGCTAGTTCAACGAATACCTGATTAAGATCAATGTCAGTTGAACCTGCACGAGGTCTAACACAGATGAGTAACTTACTGATATTTGCGGATACCGAAGAGGAATATCCTTCGATATCGAAAACTGCGAGACCGGTTGCAACCTCGCCGATGGTTTCTTGCCCTGTCGCCATAGCCTGCGATTCCAATTTCGTCGCTGTTTGAATCAGCACCGATGCAGCAATTCCTGCGACAAGAACCATCGCAATGAACACAATCATTGCACCAATACCAACATCTGCAACATCCTTCTCTTTAAGTATCCTTAATATTTTATGATTCATGGCTTTCATCCTCCTCATTGTAAATCATATACCACATCGTTGTATGCAGCTGGGGTGGTAAATGCTATCACACCAGGTGATCCAATTTCAGGTATGACTCTTCCATAGACTTGAGTTCGAGTTGGAATCTCTCGGCCAAAGCAACCACTTGCTGAACAAAGCAAAGTAAGTACAACTTTATCTCCTTTGTTGATAACTGGCGTTGCTCGTTGACAGGATCCATCTTGATCTTGGAGGACAATAATCCCAAATTTCTCAAAGGTTAACGAATCCCAGTTTCCAGTGTCGAAGAGTTGAGCATTGGATGAGTTTACTGTTGCATTATAATGCTGTGGATCAATCCAGCCGTCATAGAGCAGAACTGTCTTTTTTGTTCCATCGCTAATTACAATACGTGTTTGGTTGATATCAATGTCTGGTGCACCAGCGCGCGCGCGTACTGTTATTGCAAGATATTTCAGATCACTTGTGCCAGTTTTTCCTACCACATCAATAACGGCGATACCGCTGGATACTTCAGCAATAGTTTGCTGTCCTGAACTCATCGCTTGTGTTTCAAGTTTTCCAGCAGTCTGAATCAAAACCGATGCAGCAACACCTGCGACAAGAACCATCGCAATGAACACAATCATTGCACCAATACCAACATCTGCAACATCCTTCTCCTTAAGAACTTGTAATATCTTATGATTCATGGTTTTCATCCTCCTCATTGGAGCTCCACCACCACATCGTTATATGCAGCAGGAGTGGTAAATGATATAATACCAGGTGATCCTTCTTCAGGTATGATCATACCAAAGACATTGACTCTTGTTGCAAGACCACCAAATGCAGCAGTGGCATTCACAGTAAGAATCACATGATCTCCTGTGTTGATAACCGGGTTAGATGCTGAGCATGATTCATCTGCGTCTTCGAGAACGATAACACCAAAGACTGTGTTGTTATTGACTGGATAACTGGCAGCCTTGAAGCTATCTCCATTTATGTTTGCTGTTACAGTAAAGTAGGTTGGACTGTACGTAAATAGGTTTTTTGTCTGAGAATCAGAGATCTCAACAACAACTGTTGATAAATCAACATCTTTTGTCCCAGCACGAGGTCGTATTTCAATCGCCAGTCGAACAATTTTCGATCCCTCGTTTTTTCCAGAGACTTTTTCAACAGCTATTCCAGTGGCAACTTCTGCTATGGTTTGTTGCCCTGTCGACATCGCCTGCGTTTCTAATTTGCCGCTTGTTTGAATAAGAACAGAAGCAGCAATACCAGCAACGAGGACCATCGCGATAAAAACAATCATCGCTCCGATACCAACATCGCCGATATCATTTTCCTTTAATTTCTTATATATCTTTCCCATCGCTTCCACTTCCCTCCTATAGTTGTTCTATAACAACTTTTTTAGAGTGCTAAACATTGAAACATCTGGTTTGTTTATATATTTTATTTGCAGATGAATACGTATCTGAATATGCAGGTATGTATGCAGTTATACTGCGAATTGTTTTTACAGATATATTAGTAGATTATTAGTCACCTGGACTACTTGGTATGTATGAAGATATATCTAGTAGAAGGTGACTTTTAAAAAAAAAAGGTTCATACAAACATAAAATGTAATTGACTATGACTGAATGTAATGTTTTACTTGATTGGAATTGTTGAACTATAACGACCGCCAATGTAAAAAATCATGCTGTGTCGTATCTTTTCTGTATCATGCTTTTTGTTGAGAGTTGAGAAGACGTCGTTCAAGTTCGTTGACCTCATGTTCAAGTTGCATAAGATTCAAATCAACACCCATTGAACGAATCGCATTATTATATTCTTCAGTTAGATTTCTTGAGATTTCTTTAATAAAAAAATGACCTGCATCTTCTCCTAAGTTTTTATTCATCGTTGTAATAATATCATGGAGTGCTTTGCCAATCTCTTCAGATGAAACAACATTAACATTAGAGAGGACAGTAATCGGCGTTCGTTCTTCTACGAATTGAGTGTCTTTGACATCGATATATTTTAAAAAATCATATCGACTACTCAGTTGTTTCAGTAATGTTTCTAGAACCGATGTTGCATATCCTTCGGTTGTTTTTCTACCTGAGATAGTAATCATTGTTGTCAGTACCTTTTTCATGATATCATCGTTTTGTATTTTTTGCATATGGTACTACCTCTTATTTTTAGAAAGGATCAATAAATACATCTATTAATCGTAAAAATAGATTAAAACTTTTCTTTTCTATAGTAGAGCTCAGTTGAAATTTATAGGCTGTTGAAAAATTCTTGTGTTAATACAATTTGAAGAGTGATTGGAAGAATGCAGTGTATTTTGAATGAAAATTAAATCAAAGTAATCTGCCTTTC
>JAWABU010000015.1 GCA_038884455.1 Candidatus Thermoplasmatota archaeon
GATGGTTTTGTTGAAAAAATCTGTAAAAAAGCTTGTTGAATTATGATTTTTTCTGTTTGCTGTGCGTGATTCTCACAGCAAAATGAGACGTTATGCTGAATTTATGGATTCATTTCGGGATGTAGCCAGATCAGTCGATAATTATAAATAGCATCTCAACATACCGCGTTAAATCAAAACGATATACTCTTTTGTCAATCGAGGTGATCGGATGCATACGATAGATAACTATAAGAAAATTAAACCAGAAAACTGCGCTTGCTGCGGAAAAAATTTTGAAAGCAACGAGATGAAGGTCAGCTATGATTTTGAGCATTTCTACTGCATTCAGTGTGATGATAATCGGCAAACACTAGCAGCACATGCTACTTGTTCATAAAGTAGAGCAATTACCTTTTTTAATTAAAGCATGGACTGTTTGTACAAGACGCATTACATCATCTTCTTTGGTCTGAAATGAACAGACAAAGCGGATCTCTGATGTTCTGCTGTTGAACATATGGAAAAAATATTTTTTTTGTAATACGGTTATGATTTTCTTTGGAAGCACTGCAAAGACCATATTTGCTTGAATTTTCTGGGTGATTTTTACAGAGGGAATTTCAGCTAATTTTTCTCCAAGAAGTTGTGCCATCTTGTTTGCATGTGTCGCATTGTGCAACCAGAGATTATCGGTCATGAGTGCATCAAATTGAACAGCGATGAACCTCATTTTTGAAGCAAGTTGCATACCTTGCTTTCGGATATATCCAAAATTTTGAGCGAAATTTTTTTGAAAAAAAATGACAGCTTCACCAAACATTAGGCCATTTTTCGTGCCGCCAAAAGAAAGGACATCTACACCAGCATCACCAGAAATTTCAGCAAGCGACGTTTGTAAAAAAGCAGCAGCGTTACTAAGTCGTGCCCCATCCATATGAAGAATCATCCCTTTTGAATGGATAAAATCAGCGAGTGTTTTGATCTCATTAGATGTATACACAGTTCCTTGTTCTGTTGCCTGAGTTATCGAAACAACATGAGGTTGCGCCATATGGACATCATCATGCTCAACCAGATAAGGTTTTAGTAGATCGACGGTGAGTTTTCCATCAGGTGTAGGAACAATCGTAAGTTTACAACCAATGAAATGTTCAGGACCACAACATTCATGAACGTTAAGATGTGCGGTTTCCGCGCATAGAACACTCTGAAAGGATTGTGTTACATTTTTTAATCCTAGAATGTTTGCTGCGGTTCCATTGTACACAAAAAAGATATCAGCTTTTTGTCCCAAAATTTTTTTTAATTTTTTTATTGCCCTCTCAGTATAAGGATCATCACCATAAGCAACTGCGTATCCGGTATTTGCAGCATGCAGAGCTGATAGAATATTGGGATGAACTCCTGCGTGATTATCGCTTCCAAAACCATCAAATCGAGTCATACATCCTGCAAAGATACTGTGTTATAAAAAATCTTCTTAGCTAATTATTCTTTCAAAAGAAATTAAATTCTTTTGTATTCTTTTCTCAATCTAGATGTATAAAGAGGATCTTTCTACAAGGATCAATTTCTTTACCTCATCTCGGATGCGTTGATATTGGACTGAAGATGCAGAAACTGGGGTAATGATCAACGCCCGGGGTTTATGACTGAAATACTGCCAGTTTTTATTTATGACATCAAATAAACCACTCGTTAGATATCCTAAAAAAGACTACGCGAGACTAATTGATTCTGATTCATATTTAAGAATTATTGATTAACAAAGTCAAGCAATGGTAAAGTTTTTATAGAAGTGTATATATATCTATTTTATATAATAACAAAAATGGAGGTAGGAACCTATGGCAATAATTGGAAAAAAAGACAAATTAGCTATTCAACCAACAGAAGGAAAAACACGTGAAATTAGTGATCGAAGACCATATGATCTTTGGGCAGAAATGGACAAACTCTTCGAACAATTCCGCAGCAATTTCGACGACCTCTTCTGGAGACCTCATACTAGCCTATGGAGTTCAGGAAGTAACCAGCGACTACCTATGATGGACGTTGCAGATCTTGGCGATAAATATGAAATGAAATTAGAATTACCTGGAATACCTAAAGACAAAATCAATATTGATGTTTCTCCAACAGGAATTGAAATCTCAGCCCAGCATGAAACAAGTCACGAAGATAAAAACAAAAACTGGCTCAGACGTGAACGCAGTAGCATGAGTTTCTATAGAAACGTTGAGTTCCCAGAAGAAGTAAAAACTGATACTGTCGAAGCCGAACTAAAAGACGGGGTACTCCACTTATCTATTCCAAAGATGGAACCCAAACCCGAATATAAAACAACAAAGGTAAAAATAAAGTAAAAATTTTCTTCTATTATTTTTTAATGTGAACCCCAGGATTTTTCGACCAATACAGGTTCATCATCAATTTTATTGGGGTAATACTTAGAATTTTCTATGGTTTTTTGCCTATGATTTTTCATATACCATCTCACCATACTAATTTGTTAAAAATCATCTATTTATAGATATGGTGTAAAAATATCATAGTGAAAAAGTATCATCAATTTAAATACCATCAACATAAAGAAGAATTTTCCTTCATGTTATCAGTTTAAAACAAAACAAAAAAAATGAATTGAAAAATAGTATGTGATAGATATGATGTTCCCTACACCCTCTTTTACGAGCCTTTTTCTTTTTAAAGGGCTTGATTCATAATTCATCATCCTAATGAAATTCTCCTGATATTACAGTCCCGATCTTTGTAATATCTTGCGATGGCAATCGCAAGACGCAGAATCAAAATAATGAATACGTGGATCTTCACCGCATTCCATCCTTTCACGTGGAGATCTTCAAGTCCCATTTGTTTGAGGACATTGTTGGTGTTTTCAACAGCTGCTCGTTGTTTGTATGTGTTATCAAGTTCTTTCTGGTGCAATGTGATCTTGTTGGTTCTTCTGCGAACAAGGTCTTCAACTCGGTATTTGATATCGAGTGGTTTATCAGTATTCCTTGGATTGTAGGAGATGACGGGTAGCACATGTTCGTCGATGAGTTGCTCTTGCATCTCAACGATATCCAACCCAGAATCACCAAGTAATACGGTTGGTTTTTTCACAAGCATTCCTTCCCTAATAACCATTGACCATTCCTCCTTAGATGCTTGTTTCCGCTGCACGAATCGTGCAAGCGATGGGCAGCTGCGTTTCAACATCTACAACAAGCAGCAGACCATACCCAAAGTAATATTCTTTCTTGGTTGCATCATAGCTCCATACCGCATCAGGGTCATCGAGGTATGGTGTGGAGATACTCGTACTGTCTACTGCTTGAACGGTTCCGAGTATCCCAAGACTTTTGACTATCTGTGCAAATTCTTTGAACACCGATTCTGCAACAGTAGCAAATTTGATGCCAGAATCGTTCCAAGGTGGCATAGCTCATGCCACCTTGTTCAAATCCAAGAAAGACTTGATCCACAGATGTTTGAATAGTTCTTGAAATCCCTCGTAGCGTGTCTTTTCCTTCAGCAAGACCATAAAGCAATGCCTTTAAGTTATCACTAGGAGGATATACTCTTGGTCTTCCTTTTCTTGTCTTCTTGCTCTGTGCAAATAGTTGATCTACATAGGATAGATCAAGATGTTGGAGAACTGCCTTGCCCTCATTTTTCAAAATATCTAAAACCTCTTGCATGATAGGGCTTTCGAGCAAGAGCTGAAGTTGCTCTTGCGAGTGCATCCTTTTGTTTCACCAAAATAAATGGATGCACTCATTCCATATTAATGGAAATCCTCCTGAGTGGAATTATGAATCAAGCCCTTTTTAAAATTAAAAATCCACATAAATAAAGCATAATCCTTAAATATGATAAAAGATACTATAAAAATAAAAAATTGTATGCGAGAAACTCTAGCGGAACAAACATCCCTCCGCTACGATTCAGCAGGTTATTGGTACCAAGAATCATCGAACGAATAACTTTCTAATGATGAAAGAGCACCTCACTAAAAATATCAAAAACTATGGATATTGAAAAACCTTTAATTAATGCTGTCTTCATTACACTTCAGCTGTGGGCGGGTAACAAAGCGGCTATGTGGCGGACTGCAGATCCGTATACGTGGGTTCAATTCCCACTCCGCCCTCTTCTATATATGGAGTAGGAGTCTTATGAAACAGATAATCACAGGAATAAAACTCTTTGTGATTATTTTTATTTTATTTTTTATATTTATATTTATAAATGAAAAAATAGTTGTATCTATAAACGACCATACCTTACCGTGTATATTCATTAACGAAGTTATGTACAATCCCATCTATGATGACAATTATTACGAATGGGTAGAACTCTACAATCCAACAAACCAATCTATCAATATATCAGGATGGACAATAACTGATAATTACTCAGAAGATCTTCTCGAAGGAGATAGAGATCATGGAAACGGAACAACCATCATTCCTCCAAATGGATATGCACTCATAACAGATCATGGAACAATGTTTTATGAAAACTGCACTACCCCAGACAACACAGTACGACTCTATGTACATGACAATAGCATCGGCAATGGTCTGAGCAACACAAAAGATAAACTCATATTAAAAAATCAACAACGAATCATCATCGATGCAATAGAATGGGGAGAAGATTATCCAGATATACCTGGAACTCCTTTTCACCTCATTGACGAAAACCATTCCTTATCAAGGTACCACCTCCAACACACTAATGATACTTCAATCGATTTCTATGATGAACTAAACCCAACACCCGGAAGCCAAAATAATAACATACCATTTGTAGAACCAGAGATTGCCTGCGAGCTCTATCCACAGTATATTGCAAAAATACCAAGAAACAAACAATATAGTTCGCCATTCCTCATCAAAATTACCCTTAAAAACATCACGCTTCTATCACAACTTCAATTGAAAGCCTACGTTGTAGGAAATGTCTCCCACAATTATCCAGCAACACAAATATACATGAATCATCTTTGGCAATATGCATATTACTATCAAAATATCACTGTCGATAACAAAGATAAATATACACTCTATGTACCACTCAGATTTAAAAAAGATTACCAAGAATATCAACAATACATCAGAGATAGCACAAGAGCATATCTGGTCATAAAAATAAAAATCGACCTGAAAACATACGAACATCTAACTACTGTTACTCTTATGGACCTGGATAATACAACAACCAACGGAACAGCAGGGGGATACATTGTCGGTATCGCAAAAAAGAATGACACAATTCTTGAAAATACACTCATCTGCGTAAAAAACAGTTTAGGCCAATGCACCGGTTTTTACAGAACTGAAAATAATGATATTGACGATAATGCAATAATCTATAATGGATACTACAAAATCCCAACACCAATTGGAACTAATTATTCACTCCAGTTTATCGACGACAATAATAGTATTGTCTACGAGATAACAAATATCACAGTAGAACCAGGAGAATACGATGTCCGTCTCAGCAGTTCCACAACTTTTTATCAAGTACTGCGAGGAAAGAACATAACAATACCAATCAACATTACAAATACAGGAAAATTTCCCGATAACTATCTCATAAAAATTAACGATATTCCTCCTGAGTGGTCGGTACTCATACATACCTCACTAGTCTACCTTCATCAAAATGCTACCTGCGAAGTAAAACTTACTGTATTTCCGTCTCTAAAAAAAGAGTATTCATTAGGTATCATTACGCTTCATGCAACATCATCAACAGATCCAATTATGACAACATCATTACAGATAACAATAGAGGTGCTTGCACCAGATCTGGTCATACCAACAATTAAATGTCTCAATGAAAATAATAAAGAAAATTACACCTACAATCATGGAGAAATAATCACTATTAAAGCATTTACAAAAAATCAAGGAAATTACAATGCAACCAACGTCACGGTAACGTTTTATTATGACCAACAAGACCGAAATCATTTTCTTGGGAGGAGATCATTCGATTCAATCGGAAAATATCAAAAATATCCATCCCTTGAATGGGACACCCAAAATGTTTCTCCTGGGCTGCATACTCTACTTGTTGTCGTTGATGAAGAAAACAAAATCGAAGAATTTAACGAAACAAATAACAATAACTCTGTTCAAATACTTCTCCATAAAACACTACCTGACCCAGGCAAAGATATCCTCATTACTGAAATTTATTATCATACACATCCATGTATAAAAAATGAGTTTATCACCATCTACAACCCAACAGAAAAATTTATCGACATATCGGGTTGGTATCTCACAAATAATCCACAAAAGCCGTATCAAAAACAAACAAAAATTTTTTTCCCAAACAGAACTATTCTTTTTAGCCAATCAAAACTCCTCATAACACAAAATGCTACAGATTATCTTTTTGAAACAGGACTGCAACCTGATTTTGAATATCTCCATGATTCGATTTTCAATATTCCAAACATGATAGCGCAAAAAGCATTTAGTCTTAGTAATATAGGAGAAGCGCTTGCGTTAAAAGACCCGTGGAATCATACTATCGATTTGATCATATATGGAAAGAGCAACCTGACGCTTGTTGGATGGAGCGGCCCTCCAGTAAATGCATCAGGTGCTGGCGTTATTTTAAAACGAAATTTTAAGAATAATAGACCGTGTGATACTAATACCTCCGTAGATTGGATTCACCCTCGCCGATATGGGATAGGCCAATCAGATTTTCCGCTTGTATCGTATAATGTTTCAGCATCGGTCACAACTTTCGTTTCACCTGATTGTAGCTATTTTGCAGTATGTAATGAACTTCGAAATGCAACAAAATCTATTGTTTTGAATATGTATGAATTTACCAATCCATCTCTGGGTGATGAGCTACTAGCAGCATTACAACGAAATATATCAGTTCGTATTTTTATGGAAGGATCACCTGTAGGAGGTATCGACAACCAACAAAAAATCATTTTACAGAAACTGCATGACCTTGGAGCAGAGATTCGCTTTATCGTTAGTGACCCTAAAAACAATGTGTATGCGCGGTATCCCTATAATCATGCAAAATATTGTATTATCGATGATCAGTCAGTTATCGTTCAAAGTTGCAACTATGTAAAAACAGCAGTTCCGTGTAATCCAAGTTTTGGTAATCGAGAATGGGGAATTATAATGAGAAATACAACTATTGCTAATTCTTTTACTTCTGTATTTAATGATGATTGGAATCCACAACGCTGCGATAGTTACACCTTCGAGGCAATGAATTTTTCGATATCTCTGGACGACATTGATCTTGATACCTCAATTCCAACAGGTCGTTATACTCCTCGATTTTCACCAAAAACCTATATAACTCACTGTACAATAACACCGATATTTTCCCCAGATACAAGCGAGCAAGCAATATGTCATCTCATCGATTCTGCTCAACAAACTATCTATATTGAACAACTCTATATCTACAAAGACTGGGAGGCAACAATAAATCCTTTTGTTCAAAAACTTATCCAAAAAGCACAGGAAGGTGTTGACGTAAAAATTCTTTTAAATTTCAACCCAAAATATGATTCAGGAAATTCACAACAAATGAAAGTAAAATCGTACATTGAGCAATTTGGCATACAAGTACGTTTCTTTTATACGAATTGGTCGATTTTTACGAATATCCATAATAAGGGCGTGATTGTTGATAATACATCTGTACTCATTTCAAGTATAAACTGGAATGAAAACTCTGTACGAAAAAATCGAGAAGCAGGAGTAATCGTTGAAAATCAAGATATTGCAACGTATTATGCTGAGGTTTTTTTCTACGACTGGAATTACAATCAGAAAAAAAATCATCAAGAAATAAAACAACAATCTAAAAATTTTGAACGTAATACATCATTTGACATCTTTGGGATATTATTAGATCGAAGCAATCAAAACCCGCAAGAAACTACAGGAGAGTATAAAAACATCTTAGCTATTGTCTGTATATTTATTATAACGGTCGTTATCATCATGAATGACTGGAGAAAACGTTCATGGAAATAATCATTAACACCCTCTCAGCAGCGTCGCTCATCTGCATAGGAATCATTATCATATCATTACTTATCACTCGCTTAAAAAACATAAAAATAACTTTTGGTCTCATTATTGCAAATATTGTTGTTTTTATTGGTTCTTTTTTTATTGATCGTGGCCTTATTGCCGAACTTGGATTCCGACCGATGTACTTTTCTTTGGAACAAGCACCACAACTGTATACCTTATTTACCTCTATGTTTCTCCATGCAGATCCAATCCATATTTTTGGAAATATGCTCGTTTTTTTCTTCATGGGAATTGCATTGGAAGACCGTATCGGATGGAAACGATTTTTCATAATATATATCATAACTGGCATGTGTGGAGCGTTGGCTCATTCGCTACTCGATCTCACCTCGACAACACCACTTATTGGGGCTTCAGGTGCAATCTTTGGCATTCTCGGAGCATTTGCTGCTGCCTACCCACATGATGAAATCGTTATGCCTGTACCCATAGGAATTATGTTTATCATGCGGATTAAAGTCATTTATGCAGCAATGCTCTTTGCACTTATGGAAACTTTGTTTGTTTTTATGGGAGGACAAAGTAACACGGCACACTTTGCGCATCTCGGTGGTTTAGTTAGTGGTATTGTTCTTGCAATGATACTTCTAGGCGGACAAGGGCAGAAAATTAACGACGAAAAAATCAAAGTATCGTATGCTTCACGGTATGTTCCAAAAATAAAAAACATTAATATCTCAAATTTAAGAAAACTTGCAGTCACGCCACAGCTTCAAGAAATGATTCATCGAATTGAACACGAATCAGTTCCACAAGTACGAGATCTCTGGATCGAACATTTCATCGAAAAGACTCGATGTCCAGTATGTCAAAAGCCATTACATCATTTTGATCGGAGAGTCTGGTGTGAAGATAATCATTTTCGGACAGAATATTAAAAAACATATGAGAGACCTACAAGTTCTCCAAAAAAAAGAAAACTTCCAACAATATAGCCAAAGATAGCACCGCCACACAGACACGGAAGTCCTGCTTGCGGTTTCCCTTTTATTACAAAGATCATAAGAACAGCAAAACCAACGAGAGTTCCTGCAATAACTGACAACGCAACAGGTAATGCATATTCTACAGAATGATACACTGAAACAACTAAGATACCAGGCATGACAACATCACCTAGACCCATAAAAAATGCATCGCGTTCTTGATTTTCTTTTAATTTTTCCTTCAAACTTTTTGTTTCTTGGAGCAGAGAATAACGCCATATTTTTGGTACAACTAACAAGACCGGGAGTTTTAAATCCATAACTGTATCTGCAAGATCAATCATATGTTTGGTTTTATAGACCGATATTGCATCATACAGCGCTAAAATGATAAGTAAAATGATAACCAAGAAAACAGTCAGTGACATACCTAAAATAGCAATAGCGCCTGCACCGACAAGAACCCCACAGATATCTATGATATACCATTCAGGATATTTATATAATACAATGAGAAGAGAAACAGTTATAAGAACCGCTAAAAGAAACGCAATCAGGTCAAGTGTCTCTCCGAAAAAAAACAAAAGCAAAGGATACAGAATAAAAAACGATGTATATCCAACAGCTCCAAGAATAATAATCTGGATCACTTTTTTTTTCCAAAAACGAGCAATCAGAAGGATAATCCCTGTCGTCGCAAGGAGAAGAGTAAAAATGATAACAAGATTCATCGGATCGTTAGGTTCCTCAAAAGCAGGTTGAACACCAACATCTTGAAATGGTCTAATAACAAGTAGACCTAAACCATGAATTATTAGGAAAAAACAAGCCATGAGAACAATCGGAGCGACCAGATGTCTATTGCAAGCAGTTTCATCATGCATAAGAAACCAAGAATAGCAGAGGTGTATTTAATGCAATTGATATTCTATCCAACAATACACGAGCATAAAAAAGCATTATTGTTTCTTTTCAAGATGTTTTTGCACAAGCTCAAGTGCACAAAGTGAACCACACATAGAACACGCATTTGTATCTTCACAGGGGAATCGCTTTGTCCGATACTCCCGAGCTTTAACAGGATCAATACAGAGCTTAAACATCTTCTCCCAATCAAGCTTCTCGCGAGCAACACTAAAAGAGTGATCAATATCTCGATCAAGACCCCGAGCAATATCAGCGGCATGTGCAGCAATTCTCGTTGCAATCACTCCTTCACGAACGTCATTTTTATCTGGTAATGCAAGATGTTCAGCTGGAGTCACATAGCACAAAAAGTCAGCACCATAAAAACCTGCAAGAGCACCGCCGATACCGCCTACAAAATGATCATAACCTGGCGCTATATCGGTCACGAGTGGCCCGAGAACAAAATACGGAGCGCCTTGAGTAACAGCTTTCATGACTTTGATATTTGATTCAATATCTGATAACGGCATGTGACCAGGACCTTCCACCATGCATTGGACACCAGCCTCTCGACAACGATCAACTAATTCACCTATAATCAAAAGTTCTTGGAATTTTGCCCGATCATTTGAATCATGTATCGCACCTGATCGCATTCCATCACCAAGACTTAAGGTAACGTCATATCGCTTAGCCAGTTCCAAAAGGTATTCAAAATTCGAGTACAACGGATTCTCTTTTCCATGATGTAGTATCCATGCCATATGAAAAGAACCTCCGCGAGAAACCATGGGTATTAATCGCTTTTGTCGCTGAAGTCGAAGTATACTTTCCTTGGTGATACCAGCATGAACAACAAGGAAATCAACTCCCTGTTTTGCATGTTTTTCAATATTGTTAAAAATATCATCCTCAGACATATCAACAATTGCACCGTGTTTCTCAACTGCCTCGATACCTGCTTGATACACAGGAACTGTACCAAAAGGAATTTGTATCTTTTTTAATATAGAACAACGGATACAATCAAGGTCACCTCCTGTTGATAAATCCATTACTGCATGAGCACCTGCCTCTGCAGCAACTACGGCTTTTTCAATTTCTTCATCAATATTACAATGTTCACGAGACGAGCCAATATTTGCGTTAACTTTAACCCGTAAACCTTGCCCAATACCAAGAGAACAGGGATCATGAATCGGATTATATGGAATGACAATACGTCCTGCGGCAACACCTCGGATTATATCATCAATCTCAATATGTTCAGATTTCGCGATTTGTTTCATCTGAAAAGTCGATTTTCCTTGCTTTGCAACAGTTAACTGAGTCATAAGGACTCCTATAATCAACTTCCCCTTTATATCTCTTTAACCATACCTTAAAAAAAACAAAATACTTGATTATGGCCCAGGGGTACTTTTGATATTCTTATAACTTCGATTTCAAGATAAGAATCAAAATAAATGATATAATAATTCAGATAACAAAATAACAGCAGTACTCCAAATAAAGTTTAGCTGTTTGAGAACTATTTGAATCATATTTGGTGATTGATCCTAAAAAAACCAAGATAGACCATAATGCTAAAAATATAAACTTCGATTCAGTATCAAAAAAAATAATTGGGGCAAGATATGAACAACATTCTAAAAATATTCTCAGAACATGGAACTTTCATTCAACCAGATGCATTTGAGTATATTTCATCAAAAGAAAAACCTGACGAATTTGCCTCAATTTTACTTCAAAATCTCAAAGAATATCCTTTGGTTCTAACCGTTGAAACAGTAAAAGATCTCGAACAAAATCTTCAACCGTTCAGATCCCTAGATCAAAAAAAACCAGAAGAAAACATTATTTTAAAGAAAGAAGTACAAAAAAAACTTCTTTCTGAAGTGTACGGTGGTAAAATAAAAATTGGTGAACTTTCTGAAGAACTTGAAGAAGATGAAGAAGATTCTGAAGAACAAAGCTCAGAAAATGACAAACCAGTAATAACCCATCTGCAACCTTTAAAAATATCGCCAAGCAGAGGATGGAAACCCCTTGCTCAAGAATACGCCCCTGAAATCAATATCATCAAAGACATCACAGGAAACAGTATGTGTGAAGGAACAACACAAGATTTCGTTAAACTCTTCAGAGATCGATATGAATCTATATGTAAAATTATCCGTTCACAACGACGGGAAATCTCAAATATTCAGCCCATCGGTAGAATCAAAAAAAATCAAACTGAAATACAGCTTATCGGCATGGTTAAAACGGTTAAAACTACGTCAAATGGTCATAAACTCATCGAACTTGAAGATGAAACAGGAACTGCAACACTACTTGCGTTAAAAAACAACCCTGAAGCATTCTCCCTTGCATCTGAAGTTCTTACTGACGAAATTATCGGTGTAGTTGGAAAGATCAGTAAAAATGGTGATTTAATTATTATTCAAAATATTATTTTTCCTGATATTAGAATCCATAACGAAAAAAAGAAAATAGAACTGCCACTCTGTGCTGCATTTCTTTCAGATATTCACATCGGAAGTAAAATGTTTATGCACAATGAATGGACGCAGTTTCTGCAGTGGATCAACGGAAATCTGGGAAACTCTCGACAAAAAGATGTTGCAAGTAGAATTAAATATCTCATCCTTCCAGGAGATCTTGTCGATGGCATCGGCATTTATCCAAATCAAGAAAAAGAACTCGCCATAAGTAATATCTATGCGCAATACGAAGCATTAGCCCAGCAGCTCAGTCTCATTCCTGATCATATTACAATCCTGCTTCAGCCAGGAAATCATGATGCTGTACGGCCTGCTGAACCTCAACCCACGTTTGAAAAAGAAATCCGTGATCTTTTCCAGGGAAAAGATTTCCGATTTATTGGAAATCCGTGTTACTTCACCATACATTCTGTTGAAATACTGTCGTATCATGGGCAAAGTTTGCTTGATTTTGCAACCCAGATTCAACACGTGAATTACAATGAACCAACTGAAGCTATGAAAATCATGCTGAAAAAAAGACATCTCTCACCAGTGTATGGAGGGTACACCCCACTTGCCCCAGAACATATCGATTATATGATTATTGATCGCGTTCCCGACATCTTTGTTACCGGACATGTTCATACTGCAAAAATAGACACGTATCGAGGAGTAACTCTTATCAATGCTTCTAGCTGGCAGGCACAAACAACTTATCAAAAAATGCTGAACTTTGTCCCAGATTCTGCTAAACTTCCAATCGTCGATCTGAAAACAGGAACTGCAACAACTATGGATTTTAGTAAAAGTATCTCTTGAACACCAAAAGAAAAATTAAAAAGTTATAACAAAACGAACGCAAAAGTTTAAACATATGCTTTCTATTTCTACTATCAATCATTTTTTCGGGCGAGAAAAGATATGGATGGGGAGTTAACCAGCAACGTCGTGGCAAGTTCAACGATGCAACAATATTTCTCAGAGTTGCAACAAGAGATCAACCGATGCTATTCAATTGCACAACAAGCAAGAAAACAAGGAAAAGATCCGACGTTTTCAGTAGAAATTCCACAAGCACTTGATCTTGCAGCTCGTGTTGAACAACTCGTCGGACCTGAAAATATTGCACCGCTTATTAGAACCATCACAAAAAAAATTAACAACCGTGAATTAGTATCACTAGAGATCGCAAAACAAATCGCAAGTGGAACAATCTATACATTCCATTCCACTGAAAAAGCTCTTGATCAAGCGATTAGAACCGGTCTTGCTATTCTCACAGAAGGTGTCCTTGTTGCACCTCTCGAAGGAATCGCAGAAGTAAAACTCGGAACAAATAAAGATGGTACAAAATATGTTGATCTATATTTTTCAGGTCCAATCCGAAGTGCAGGTGGAACCGGACAAGCGATGAGTGTACTCCTTGCTGATGTTGTCAGACGGCAACTTGGTCTTGCTGCATACCAACCAACAACTGGTGAAATTGAACGATATAAAGAAGAAATTCCTCTCTATAAACGCGTTCAACATCTTCAATATTTACCAACAGCAGATGAGATCGAATTAGTTGTGAAAAACTGTCCCATTTGCATCAATGGTGAAGGAACAGAGGATGAAGAGGTAACAGGATACCGTGATCTACCTCGAGTCGAAACCAACCGTCTTCGAGGTGGTGCTTGTCTTGTTATTGCTGAAGGACTCTGTTTAAAAGCTCCAAAAATCTATAAACATATTAAAAAACTTAATCTGACAGGTTGGGAATTTCTTGAAACCTTCGTAAACAAAGGCGTAGAACCTGATAAAAAAACTTCTGAAATCCCTCCAATACCACCATCGTCAAAATATATTGGAGAAGTGATAGCAGGACGACCTGTTCTTTCACATCCTTCACGAAAAGGAGGATTTCGACTTCGATATGGACGTGCACGAACTGCAGGTCTTGCATCTACTGCAATAAACCCTGCAGCTATGTACATTCTCGATGGTTTTATTACAGTTGGAACACAGATGAAAACAGAACGGCCAGGAAAAGGAACAATCGGGACCCCCTGTGATAGTATTGAAGGGCCTATTGTTCTACTTACAAATGGTGATCTCGTCCAAATCAATAATATAAGCAACGTGCCAAAAGATATAAAAAAAATTATAGATCTTGGAGAAATACTCATTCCGTTTGGGGAATTTATTGAAAACAATGCACTCTTGCCTGATGCAAGTTACACCTATGAATGGTGGATACAAGAACTTCAAAAATCATTATCGATCCAGCCGCCACAATACACGTATCATCATATTCTCCAGGCAGATCAAGCTTGTCAGAAAAAAATTCAAGGAGATCTTCAAAAAACTATCAATCTTGAGCATCCAACTGCAGAAGAAGCATTTCTCATTTCAGAACAGTATCGCATCCCCCTGCACCCTAAGTATAATCTTTTTTGGCATGATATCTCATCGGAAGACATTGTACAACTTGCAACATATATCAAGCAGCATGGAAAACTCAGCAAAGAAGAAAACATACACCATCTGGTAATTCCGCATGATGAAAAAATAAAAAACATCCTTATCGAACTTGGAGCATTACATCGTCAACGAGAGGGAAAACTTATTTTTGATACCTATACGTATTCATTGTTGAGATGTCTTGGTTTCGATATCCAAGATAATACGATTGTTGAAACAAAACGATTCTCTTACCTAACTGAATCAACTGATAGTATTTCTCTTGTTTCAAAACTCAGCGGCGTCACAATCAGGCCACGAGCGCCAACACGTATCGGGACAAGGATGGGACGGCCAGAAAAAGCAGCAGCGCGAAAAATGCGCCCCCCACCTCATGTACTTTTTCCACTTGGAAACTACGGTGGCAACCAACGATTGTTCTCAACTGCTGCTGAAAACGCAGTAATTGAAGTAGAAGTAGGAAAACGAAAATGTACTCAATGCCACGCAACCACCTATAAAATATCGTGTAGCTGTGGAGGACACACAGAACCTATTGAAGGACGTATTGAAACCCACCAAATCAATATCGGTGAAGAACTAACAATTGCCAAAGAGAACATCAAAGAACGAAACCTGCCCGAGACAATCAAAGGTGTCATCGGCACAATATCAAAATATAAAACACCAGAACCTCTAGAAAAAGGTATCCTTCGCGCAAAACACGATGTTCATGTTTTCAAAGATGGAACAATCCGTTTTGATATGACCGACGCCCCGCTTACACATTTTAAACCAAAAGAGATTAACACTCCAGTGAAACGACTACGAGAACTTGGATACACTAAAGATTATCTAGGAAATAATCTTGAACATGATGAACAAATCTGCGAGTTAAAAGTACAGGATGTGATTATCTCCAATACTTGTGCAGATTTTTTCATTCAGGTTTCAAAATTCATTGATGATCTTCTGGCGAAATTCTACGGTTTAGATCGATTCTATAAAGTGAAAAAACCTCAAGATCTCACAGGTCATCTTGTTGTAGGACTTGCCCCACATACCTCTGCAGGAGCTTTAGGAAGAATCATTGGTTATACCAACGCTCAGGTCTGCTATGCTCATCCTTTTTATCATGCAACGAAGCGCCGGAACGCAGATGGCGATGAAGATGGTTTAATGCTTCTTATGGATGCTCTGCTCAATTTTTCTTTATCGTATATCCCTGATAAACGGGGGGGAAAAATGGATTTGCCACTTATTCTTACAACCCGTCTTGATCCCTCAGAAGTCGACAAGGAAGCGCATAATCTTGACACCTTATCTCGATATCCATTAGCATTCTATGAGGCAACTCGAAGACATGAACAAGCAAAAAATCTGGAATCAATCATGGGATTAGTGTCTTCACGACTCGGTACAGAGCTACAATATGAACACTTTGGATTTACTCATGATACTACAGATATTGCTGCTGGTCCTAAAGAATCCTTGTATAAAACATTGAAAACGATGATGGATAAAATGAATGTTCAACTCAGTCTTGCTGCAAAAATTCGTGCTGTCGATGAAGCAGACGTTGCCTACAAGGTGATAGAACGTCATTTCCTTCCAGATATCCTTGGAAATCTTAGAGCGTTTAGCAAGCAATCAGTTCGCTGTCCAACCTGTAATATAACCTACCGGCGGATGCCACTCCAAGGTTCTTGTTTGCAATGCAACGGAAAACTTACCTTAACTGTCCACGAAATGTCGGTGAAAAAATATCTAGAGATTTCACGAGAAATCGCTGATCGGTACAATCTTCCCATGTACGCGCGCCAGAGAATAATTCTGGTTGAAAAATCAATCGATTCTTTGTTTCAGAGCGATAAAATAAAAAACACAAAACTAACAGATTTTTTCTAAGAAGGTACGAAGCACAATGTTGATATAGCTATTTTTGAATCATCTTTTAGAACGGAATGGATTGTTATGATTGAAACAAAACCACAACAAATCGATAAGCAGACGTGGAACAAAGTATCATTTTATGTTGACATTATTGTTTTTATTGTCATCGCAATCTCAATTTATCTCTTGATTCTGAATGCTTATGAGGCCGGTAAACTTGCATCGACTCAATATGGTGGTGATCAATTGTCAAGTGCATGGATTAATGTTGCTCGAGATATCGCGTTTTTAGCTTTTGGTTTAGCATGGATATTCTTTCGGTTGTATTCCTATCGAGGTATTGTTGCACGGAGATACTGGTAAACATATACGTTCATAGTCATAGTGGCGAAAGGTGTAGAATAGACTGGGGAGTTAGGCGTTCCCTGCAACCAGAAATCGCCGATACGCTGGGGTCGAATTCAAAAGGCGGTGTTACGAACAACTATTGATCCGTTTGTTGACGATGAAACCTTGTCCTTTGGGATCAGAGGTGATGATCGCATACAGCCGGAGGGTTGTATGCTCATCTTTACTGTGGGAACCGGGTCAGGCACGGAAGTGAGCAGCCTTACCACAGACTGCCGATGCTCAAGGGGTGAACGGGGTTAAGAATACAGACGGGGCGTCAATGGTATGTCACGTGCACCCACTTGCGAAGCTTCTACACCCGCTAAAACTTATATAGGAATTATTGGTTATCAAAAGTCCGGCTAACTCAGGGGAGTTGAACTTGATCTATGGTTCGATTACTAAAAGATGAAAATCTCGTTGCATCTTGGAAGAATTTCCTCGAGGAAAAATATCGCTCTGAGATTGAAACAGTTGCCCTTGAATATCCTGAGAAAAGAAGTGTCTTTGTAGATTATTGGGATGTCGATCAATTTGATTCAAAATTATCTGAATTACTCGTAAAACAACCATACAAAGCATTATTTAATGCAGAAGCTGCATTAAATAGTATTGACGTAGCTGTAGAACATAAGGTAAATTTACATCTCCGTATCAAAAATCTATCTGAAGAACATAAAATTGCTATTCGGAAAATACGAGCAATGCATCTCGGCAAACTTGTTGCTGTAGAAGGTCTCGTCAAGAAAAGAACCGAAGTCCGTCCGAAGTTACAGGTTGCTGCATTTCAGTGTCAGAAATGCGGTGCAGTATTGAAAATTGAGCAGGATGAAGATATTTTAAAAGAACCTGCTGAGTGCTATGAGGATCAGGGTGGTTGTGGCCGTGTTTCCTCTTTTAAACTCTCGACGAATCTTTCAACATTTATTGATTCTCAAAAAATTGAAATACAAGAGAACCCAGAGGGCCTTCGCGGAGGAGCTCAACCTGAACGTATCAGCTGCTTTCTTGAAGATGATCTCGTCGGTGAGATTGCACCTGGTGATCGGATTATTGTCAACGGTATTTTACATTCATTGCAACGTCGTGTTGGTGCACTTCGATTGACTTCCTTTGATAAAACCATGGAGGCAATCAGTATTGAAAGCCAAGAACAAGCTTTTGAAGAAGTAGAGGTCACCGAAGAAGATGAAAAACTGATTTTAAAAACAAGTAAAGATCCAGAAATTTACGAGAAGATGAAACAAAGTATAGCTCCAACCATTTATGGTTTGGAAACTGAGAAGGATGCATTGGTGTTGCAGTTGTTTGGTGGTCTTTCAAAAGAGATGCCTGATGGTACCCATATCCGTGGTGATATCCATATGTTGCTGGTTGGCGATCCAGGTACTGCAAAGTCCCAGATGTTAACGTATATGTCAAAAATCGCACCGCGAAGTGTGTATGCCTCAGGAAAAGCATCGTCAGCTGCAGGTCTTACCGCTGCTGCGGTCCGAGATGAATTCGGTGAAGGTCAATGGACGCTTGAAGCGGGAGCTCTTGTTCTCGCAGATATGGGTATTGCCTGCGTCGATGAAATCGATAAAATGGATGAAACAGATCGAAGTGCTCTCTATCAAGCGATGGAACAGCAAGAAATCTCTGTTGCAAAAGCAGGGATTAACGCCACGTTAAAATCGCGGTGCTCTCTTCTGGCAGCAGCAAACCCAAAATTGGGTCGTTTTGATGATTTCAGTCCAATCCATGAACAGATTAACATGCCGCCTGCGCTTCTTTCCCGTTTTGATCTGATTTTTTCAATTCTTGACAAACCAAACAGAAAACAAGATACAGAACTTGCAAGTCATATTCTTCGTTCACATAAAGCCGGAGAAATACGAGAAAACATTTTAAAAGCAAAAAAATCAAAATTTACAAAGGCAACTGAAAATGAAATGATGAAAATTGTTATGCCTGTTTTTGAACCAGAGTTTCTCCGGAAATATGTTGCTTACGCAAAACGCAATGTGTTTCCAGTGATGAGCGATGAAGCAATGGAGATCCTACAGAATTACTATGTGGACTTTCGAAGTTCCTCTGAAGGTTCTGTTCCGTTTACTCCACGTCAACTTGAAGCTTTTGTTCGTCTCTCTGAGGCAAGCGCACGGATTCGACTTAGTCAGGAAGTTACTGTGGAGGACGCAAAACGTGCGCTCTCGATTATTGATCAGTATCTCCGTCGCGTCGGTATGGATCGTGAAACCGGTAAATTTGACATTGACATTATTGCAACTGGTATCAGTCACAGTCAACAGGAACGCATGCGTTCTCTTATTGACATCATAAAACGATTAAGTATGGAATCACCTGAACAGAGTGCTGCAAAAAGTGATATTATTACAGAAGCAGAACTGCATGGTCTTGAATCTCGAAAAGTTGAAGAAGCGCTTGATCGATTGAAACGAAACGGTCAAATCTATGAACCAAAGCAGGGAAGATATCGGATAGCAGAATAAGAGACCGTCGACTTAAGTATTTTATGACGTGTTTCTTCTTCTGTTGATTTTAACTACAAGAATCTTTAAGTTGACATTCCCGCAGAATAATACGACAAAACTAAAAATACTATAACCTGTAAAAAGAAATCATAACTTTGGTGATAAAAGTTTTGCCACCGCTTTTTTGATATCATTTTTATTTTGAGGACCTGTTTCTGCGATAAGTACTTGAGTAAAATTTTCTTTAATGTCGTTCCAATTTAGAGTGGTTACCCCGAAATAAAGTTTTTTTGCTACATTGTCTTTTTTATGAATGTGCGGTGCCCATTTTCCATCGGTTGTATCGCAGTTGTCCATATGCAGCATGTAGCTTCGATGCATACCGTTTCGTTGGATGAGGTAGATTTCAAATTTCCGGTTAAAATATCGATACTTTTGATCTTTCTCATAATACCGGTATTCAAGTTCATAGTCTTTGTTTATAGGGATAACTCCTCGATTCACTGTGCATCACCACGGTGTATTGGGTGAATTCTGATTTTCTATTTAAAAATTTGGGAAAAATGAAAAATTTGATTTTCCTAGTTAATCCATGTAGTATTCAGGTGGATATGGTTCTGGTTTGAGTCCTTTTCGTTCTCGTATTGACTTAACAATATTTGCTTGGAGGTTTCGTGGTAATGGCTCAAAACCTTTGTTTTCAGTGTTCCACAGTACTCGCCCACCGGTTGCAGACCGTATTGCTGAAGCAAATCCAAACATTTCAGCAACAGGTGCTTGCGCCTCGATAGTAACCATATCTCCTTCAGTGGTCATATCCTTAACAACAGCTCGGCGGGTGTTAAGCTCTCGTGTCGCATCACCCATAAGTTCTTGAGGGGTGCTGATAAATACTTTTTGAATGGGTTCTAACAGTATTGGATCTGATATCGTAATAGCTCCGTAGATGGCATTGCGAGCTGCTGGTATAACTTGTGCAGGACCTCGATGAATTGCATCTTCATGGAGTTTTGCATCAACGAGTTTTACGAGCAATCCTTGGCATGGTTCTGCGGCAGTCGGTCCGTTTTTCATAACCTCATCAAACGCTTCTTTTATAAGTTCTCGTGTTTCAAAAAGATGTTGAATACCTTTTGTTACATCAGTAATAATATTTAATCCTTTTATTCCAAATACTCCTTTTGCGACTTCTTTATCAAGCCCGAGATCTTGGAGTTGTTTTGCTACTTCTTTTTTAAATTTTTTAACATTCTCAGGGATTTCATTGTTATAGATGGCTTTGACAACTGCTTCTGGGAGCGGTTCTACTTCAATGTAAAAACGGTTGTGCTTGTTTGGTGATTTTCCTTCGAATTTATACGGGCTTTTCTTCCCAACGGTTTCACGATAGACAACAATAGGTTCGGAGCAGATAATGTCGAGTTTATGATCATTTCGTATTCGATACTCAGTGATTTCAAGGTGAAGCTCACCCATACCTGACATGAGGTTTTCACCGGTTTCTTGATTGATTTGAACTTGGATGCTCGGATCTGCCTTTGAGACCGATTTTAAAACCTCGACAAGCCGAGGGAGATCTTTGGTGTTTTTTGCCTCGACAGCAACTGTAACAACCGGTTCTGACACGTGGACGATCCGTTCAAACGGCTCAGCATCAGGATTATCGGTTATGGTGCTTCCGGCGATTGCATCTTTTATACCGGTTACAGCAACAATATTTCCCGCACTAACAAATTCAACAGGGATACGATCCGCGCCAACCATCAAGTTGACTTGCTGGACACGGTTTTTATTCGGCATACCTGCAACAACTACTTCTTGACCTCGGGTGATTTTTCCGCTAAACATACGTCCAACAGCTACTTCACCTGCATGAGGGTCAAGAATAATTTTTGTGATCATGAGCGCAAGAGGACCATTTGGATCACACGTCAGCATACTTTTTCCAAGAGGACTTTCAAGATCTCCACGCCAGATATGAGGTATTCGATATTGTTGTGCAACTTTGGGTGAGGGAAGATGACGGATAACCATGTCGAGAACAACTTCATGGATTGGGGCTTTCTTTGCAAGTGTTTTCTGATCATTGTTTTTACAGTATTCATAGATATCTTTGAAACTCATCCCTGTTTTTTTCATAAATGGAACTGATATTGCCCAGTTATGAAATGCTGATCCGAAGGCAACACTGCCATCTTCTACTTTAACATTCCATTTCCCTTTGAACTCTTCAGGAACCATTTTGTTGAGAAGTTCATTGAACTTTGTAATAATCCTAATGAATCGTTGTTGCATTTCCTCAGGAGTTACTCGGAGTTCGTTAATCAGGCGGTCAACTTTATTGATAAAGAGTACAGGCCGTACCTTTTCTCGAAGTGCCTGTCGTATCACTGTTTCTGTTTGCGGCATTGCTCCTTCTACTGCGCACACAAGAACAATACAACCGTCAATTGCTCTCATTGCTCGAGTGACGTCACCACCGAAATCGACATGACCTGGTGTATCGATAAGGTTAACGAGGTATTGGTTGTTTTCAAAAGTGTGAACCATGGATGCTGAAGCTGCATTGATTGTAATACCACGTGCTTGTTCCTGTTCATCAAAATCAAGGACAAGCTGTTTTCCTGCGAGATCCTCACTCATCATCCCACAGCCTGCTAGAAGGTTATCTGAAAACGTAGTTTTTCCATGATCGATATGCGCTGCTGTTCCAATATTTCTAATAAAATCAAGCTTATTCATAAGGCTTGTCGCTTTTTGGATGTTATCTTCTTTTCGACCCATAGATGATTACCTCGAAAATATTCTCATATTCTCCTTGAGTTAATTTTAAGAGACAAGTATTATCGAGCTGATTTTGCAACTCGTTCAACATCGTTTTTCTTTGCAATGGCAAAGGATGCCGGATCATTTTTACTTGCTTTGATGATTTCATCTGCAAGACATTCTTGCATCGGCTTTGCACTTTTATGACTTGAATTCATAGCACCAAGACAGATATTCCTCAACGCAATGTCAAGACGTCGTTGTGGTGCAACATCAACTGCTTTTGGAACCATGATGCCGCCGTAGCGAAGACGTGTTGTTTCTTCTTTTGGTGCTGCGTTTTGTAATGCATCAACAAGGATTTGCATCGGGTTTGTTTTTGTTTTCCGGTCGATAATGTCAAAAGCATCTCGAACAACTTTGTAGGCTTTGGTTTTTTTTCCAGTATACACTTCGGTTTTCATAAGTATATTCATAAGTCGTTCGATAATGCTGATTTTTGATTTTCCAAACCATTTATTCGCATGAGGTGCACCAAGGAAGAAATCCTTATTTTCTAGGTTGATGTATCGTTCAAGGCCCTTATCTTCAATATGAACCGTACTCATGTCGTATTTTTCCAGGCTTGGAAAGAATCCAGAACTGATCATTTTTGTTTCTTTTTTATCAGTCATAGTTATCGTCTCATTGGTTTTTCAATTTTCTTTTTAACAAGCATATCAAGTGACACATCGTTAACTTTAATAACCTTGTAGCGAACACCAGGGATATCACCATAACTTCGTCCCATTCTTCCACCAATTCCTTCAACAACTACCTCATCGTGTTCATCGATGAAACCTATTGCATTGTTTCCTGGAGCAAATGCAGTTATCTGTCTGCCGTTTTTGATCAGTTGTATCTTGACGCATTTTCTAATGGCTGAGTTAGGTTGTTTTGCCTCGACACCGACTTTTTCAATGACAATGCCTTTCGCCTGAGGGACACCTCCAAGAGGATCTGATTTTTCTTTAAGGTGAAGCACTCGGCGTTTATAGTATCGATCGCTCCAACGTTGTTTTTTCTTTGTTTTTTTTATTTTTCTTGCTGCGTTTAATCCTCTGCCCATTCATTCACCTATTCAGATGGAAGTGAGCCAGTATATAGCTTTTAATATTTAAACCCATCCTATACTTTCCTCGAGAAAAACAAACATATCTCTGAAGGAGAAAAAAGTGGTGTATCTTAAAATACCATTTGTGCTGGCTGTTCTCACTATATTTTATTATAAATATCAGCGAGGTATTTTTGAAATCGTAAAAACGTAGAAGCATCTAATGTTCGTGATTCCTCAAGAATTTTTAATTTGGCAAGATGGTAATATTCAGCTGCTTTTTTTGGATTCCAAGAATATTGAGATGCAAGCGACAACAATTGTTCGATTTCCTGCCGAGCATTCGGTTCTTTTTGAGTATTCTGTGAAGAAGAGCAACAGGGTATTTTTTTGGATGGAGAAAGAATACCAAAACTCCGCGAAATATACAATCGACGATAGAAGTACAATGCTATGAGAAAAACACTAATGGACGATATGAATATGATGCCGCCGTACTGTATCTCATCCAATTTCGGCAAAAGAGATGCCTGATCTCGTATGGCTTCGTAATGTTCAGGATGAACAGTTAGTGTGAATTTTCTTATATACGTATTTCCCTCGATGTCACTAATGGTTAACGTAATTGTATACGTCCCAGACAGCGTATATCGATGTGTGGTCTGTAACCCATATGCTATAGTTCCATCGCCGAAATCCCAAGAACATGACACAATTTCACGATCTGGGAAATAATCTGTTGCGTGAAAGACAACCGACTGATTCACGGTGCTGTTGAACGACGGAATTCTGGAGATGTTTGATTCTTGCGAATCGTCAACGTATGCAGAGACGACAAATTGGAATGAATCTGACCAGGTACTATTGGCCCCATGTTCGTCTTGTACCTGAACTGAAATATTATACGTCCCTGGGGAATTCCAATGATATGTTGCTGAATAGGAGGTATTTGACGGAAGAAGAGAACTCCAAGAACTGATTATCCCATTGCCCCAATTGAAACGGTATCGAATCATATCGCCATCAGGATCTTCTGCTTTTGTAGTAAAAGTATAGTTGATATTTTGTTCTCCGTAGTTCGGTCCTGCGGGTCGTAATGGTCGATAGGGGGCTGTATTCTGAGGAGGTACTGCAGGTGGAGGTAGTTGCGCTGGTGGTTGATTTCCGTTGAAACCCTCTGATTCAACGGTCTGTTGTCGAATAGTGATAGTCACTTGTGCTATGTTTGTGTTGTTATAGATATCAGAAACGGCATAGGTGAAACAATCTGTTCCACTGTATCCTGAAGTTGGTGTATATGTAACAAATTGCCGATTGTCTGAAATTCTTGCTGTTCCATGGTGCGGTTCAGTGATATACTGCAGTTCAAAAAAATCTTGTTCAGGATCATCATCATTTTCTAAAATCATCAATTGATTATTGGTACTGTCCTTGTTTACAATATATTCGTCATTGCGCGTCTGAGGTGGTCTATTTTGTATAAGGATAAATGGTCGTTCACCGGTCAACGCAAAATACGGCTGGATTGTTTCACCGAAACGGATGAGTACATTTCCAAATGTTTGTCCTTGCGTGAGTGGTTTTGTTACGGTGAGTCGCCAGAGAGTGTTTCGTGCGTTTTCAGGAACTGTGATGCTTAGATTTAGATAATAACTTGTGATGTTTGTCTCTGCAGATGTTACAAGAGTATAGTCACCTTTATCAGGTTGGTAAATGCTTGCTGTAAAGCCTTGGGTTTTTGCTGTCTTTTTGAAATCGATACGAAACGATGAAAGATTATGAACCCAGAAATATAAAGAATATGCTCGGTTGAGTGAATCTGCATACATGTCAATAATCGGAATATAATCAGTATCTGTTAAAGGTTCTTGGATAGTTGGTTCTCGAAATGGTTTGTATACTACAAAGGGGACATTTGTATGAGTAATCTCAAAAAGACTATATGATGGATTAATTAAAAGGAAAAATATTCCTTCGTAGGGAGCAGTGAAGCTGATATTTCCTGATAATCCAGTATACCCGCTATACAGAGGATCTGATGGTCGCGAAAGTACCCCATAGCAGAGTTCGGTTCCATTAAGATGGTATATTGCGTAGGTTATCCCTGCTTTCACTTCAGAATACTTTGAAAATAGATAACAAAGAAGATGAATTTTAACGGTTTGATTCTCAGAAGCATACAGAAGAAAACTTTGTTGATATCTGAAGCGTACTTTATTTTCAGGTAATTCAATCATGGTTTCTTCTGGTGATTCCAAGGGATTGATTTTCATCGTCGGTGGATTCATATACTCTGGATGTTCAACGTAAATGGTTGGTTCGCGTGGTGGAGAAAGCTTCTGCAGAGTTGTTTGATAATTTGGATAGTTGAGAAAATACTTGGATAACTCGGTATTCATCAGGCTCATTTCGGTATAGTAATCATGTACCCCTTGTTCGTAGGTCTGCTGATTGTTACATGGGGTATACGGTGAATTGTATTTCGAGGGATACACAGTGTTGTTGTTTCGATCAAAGTAGGGTACAATATACCCTACTGTGAGGTTCTGAAGTTTTTCTGTGAAACCATATGTGGTGAAGATCCAATACCCATTCGTTTGGGTTGCAAGATGATAGAGGTGGTATCCCCAGTTTCCTGAAAAGTAATACGAATTGAGAACACCGCCTACATAATAAGCATACATATCATTATTACTACTTGTTGCAGATGGGAAAATAGACGATAGATTGTAGTAGCCATCATCAAGAAGATTTTCACTGAGATTTTCTGGGATATTTTCTGCTCCTCCGCCACCATACATTTCTGTTGCCCAGACAACTGCAGGATGAGTTGGTGTGCTCCACCCGCTGAAGATTTCAGGGAGATATAATCGTGGGTTTTTGACACTGAGATATTTGGGTGAGGGATATGCTCCGATGAGAAAAGAGGGATTAATTGCATGGACTTGCTCTCGCATTGTTGTTGCATATGATTTGATAAGTTCACTTAGGAACACGTAGTAATCCCCCTGAATGCTCTCATCAGGGTTCTCGATGATTTTTCCTTGAGCGCGTAACCAACTATATCGTTCAGAAGGCAAAGGAATTGGATCGGGAGTTAAATGTCGACTTTCGAGATATGAAATGAAGGTTTGATTTTCAAAACCCCAGGTGTAATCAAAATAGCTGCCACCTGTAATGCTGTAGAGTTCAAAATCAAATAAGACACCGTCGATGCGGTAGATTTCTGGGTTATATGTACTTAGGTATGCTAGCGATTTAACCATTTTGGTGAGGTGATTCCAATACGCTTGGCTAAATGGACTTACATGCGAACCTGTTTTCCCATTGGAAAACACAACAGGAAATGTTCCTGGGACAATAAGGTTCTTATTTGGAAAGGAGGCATAATTGAATGCAATAGTTTGGATGTAGCAAAAACCATACTGTTGTGCCAGAACTGCTTTTTCTTTGATGGTTATTCGTGCTGAATGGGGATATCCATTAAGAGAATAGGTGATGATATAGGGAGCATTTGGATCTGGACCAAGTAAGTCATACACCGTTTCGTTTTCTGAAAAATTTTGATAGGGGACGTACACAGGGTAATCATTAAGAATGAAGGTGTTAATGCCGTTGTTCATTAAGGTTGTGATTTTTTCATGCGTCATTTCTCCAGGGAACGGATAAGTATATGTCCATGCTGCTTTTACCCGCCCTCCTGAAAAAGGAGTTGTTGGATTTGTGTCTGCAAGACATTCGTAGAAGTTATTCATCCCATCATGATCATAATCATCTTCTGGTTTTTGTGATAAATTGCCGAAATAATGGTGCTCCCATTCATCCGGCAAATTGTCATTGTCTTCGTCAATAGCTTTGCAGGTTGGAAAAGAAACCAACGAAAAAACGAATATTAGTATTAGCAAGAACGTTAGTCTCATTTTCACCCTACCTTTGGACGAAATGCCCGTTGCCCGCAATTTAAATTTTGTATAATATATCATATTTAATTTAAATATTTATATATTTTTTTATATTATTTTATTATTTCTTCTCCTAAAATGCATTAAACTCTCCTACTCCAAACAAGGCATAATTACAAACTAAACAATATTTCTTATAACACAAAGTAATAAAGTTAACGAGAAAAAATGCCAAAAAGGAAAAATAACAACTTTTAAATAATAAAATCACTCTATGTTTATCTACTGTATATCCGTACAAAAATGTATTTTAAGGTGATACCATGCGAAAAAATCACATTTGCATTCTCAGCAGCATAGCCATCCTTATTCTACTAAATATCAATATTCAATCAATACCTGGATTACAACATCAACCTTTGCTACAAACGATTCAATCAACAGAATATTTTTCACCGCCAATAATTCATCAAAACGATGAGTATACCACCATTACACTTGCTGAGTCAAACTCAGTATTAACACAGGACAACAAACCGATGCTCCCAGTTGTGGTTAAAACCTTTGAATTTCCTGTAGGTACAAAAATCCTCGGAATCGAAGGTATTCCTTCCAACGGTAAGATGATCTCAATCCAGAAAAAAATCCAACCAGGACCAATCAAGCAAAAAATAGATTCAAAGATCATCCTCTTGCAAGAAAGTGGTGATCAAGAAACGTATGCCAGCCAAAAATTTTATCCTGAAGCATGGTATCATTATACCGTTGGACGAGGACTCAATAAAAAGAATGATCCTACTGTTTTTGTATCGATCCATATCTATCCAATACGATATTGCGCTGCAGAAAATCTCATAACAACAATCCAGTCAATACAACTTATAATTACCTATGAACAACACCCTGTAGGTATCCTCTCTAAAGAATCCTATGATCTATTAATCATAGCACCTGCAGAGTTCTCAGCACATCTACAACCGTTACTCACCCATAAAAATAGTTATACTATGCGAACAATTCTTCAAAATCTTGAAGATATTTATACTAATTTTCCCGGCCGAGACAATGCTGAACAAATTAAATATTGCGTAAAATACGCCTATGATACGTGGAACATACAGTATGTTCTTCTCGTCGGGGATATGAAAAAATTGCCGATACGGCATACGTATGCATCATGGTGGGAACCAGACATCTTAAGTGATCTGTATTATGCTGATATCTATGACGAACATGATATTTTCTGTAGTTGGGATGGAAATAATAACAATAAATTTGGTGAAACGAATCATGATAACGATATCGACGGTGTTGATTTGTATCCAGATGTTCATATTGGACGACTTGCATGTTCGAATATACAAGAAGTTGATACTGTTGTCAACAAGATCATTACTTATGAAACGACAACGTATCATCAATCATGGTTTAATACCGTGATTGTTGCAGGAGGAGATACATTTCCACCAGGATGCGGAGCACCTCCAAATGTTTTTGAGGGAGAGATAACAAATGCAAAGGTGTTAGAACAGCTTCCCTCGTTTTCTCCTGTGAAACTGTGGTCATCAACAAAGAATCTCAATGCACAGATGTTCAACAAGGCGATTAACCAAGGCGCAGGTTTCCTAAGCTATGCAGGACATGGCTTTGAACATGGATGGGGGACCTATCGGCCGAACTCATTACGATATAAAATGGGGTTTAGCCAACCGTTGTACTATACACCATTTATTAAAAAACTATATAATCAGAATCAACTTCCGGTAATGTTTTTTGATGCATGTCTAACGGCAAAGCTTGATTTCAATGTTTCTGATCTCATGCGATATTATCCTGTTTTTACCAATCTTTTAATAGCTCTTTCTCAAATTGAAAACAATCCATCAATCTTTTATCCCTGTTTTGCATGGAGTTTTGTTGCCTATGAAAACGGCGGTGCTATAGCAACTATTGGTGCTACGAGAACAGCATATACTCATGTTGATAGCAATGGTGTTTATGCTGGTGCAGGATATCTTGACGTACATTTCTTTCAAGGATATGAAGAAGGAGTCCATCTTGGACAGATGTTAACGAGAAGTCAGAATGATTATATCAACTATGTTGGTCCTGATTACTTTACAATCGAAGAATTTATTCTACTTGGTGATCCTAGCTTAAAGATTGGTGGGTATCCATAAACAGTACAATATACCTATACAATTGTAATCGTTAGTTGGATCTTTATGATTTCTTATATTCATCACCATATATACTTGGAGTAAAAACAGATGATGGAAAACTATTTATTTAAAAAGAATATTGCATAATGGGGGACAAAGAGTAATACTTGGGGAGGCTGCTTTGAGTATCTGCTTTCCACGAAAGGCACATTCCTCCTATCCAACGCATCCCGTCCCCCACTTTTCTGAAGAAAAGTTAAAACTTCATCGTTTATCCAATAAAAAAAATTTTTATAAAAAAGAGTGAAAAAGGGAAAAAAGTTTTTTAGTCAAAAAGTGCGCTGAGACCGGCTGCAGCTTCTTCCTGTGACACTTCTTCTTTTTTCTCTTCCTTTTTCTTTGCATCTTTCTTTTCTGCAGGTACATCAGCAGCTGTTTGTGCAGGTGCAGCAACAGGTAGTGCTGCAGCGGATTTTATTGCTTCATCTATGTTGACACCTTCAAGTGATGCAACAAGTGCTTTAATCCGGGCTTCATCTGGTTTCACGCCAGCTGCAGTAAGAACCTTTTTAACATGTTCTTCAGTAATTTTTTGTCCTGCGGAGTGGAGAAGCATTGCACTGTAGATATATTCCATTCTTTTTTCCTCCTTTTATGTTAAATTTTTCTTTAAATCTTCATCAAGGGCAGCATCTTGTGTTTTTTTTGCAAGAGTCAGCATCGTTCTATGTGCCTTTGAGAGTAACGGTGGAATCGTATCTTTTGTTAGAATATTTTGTTCTAATGCGAGGTAATACGCATCGCGATGTGCTTTCATAATGAGCTGATTGATTGTTGCTTTCGTAGTCCATGCTGTTTTCATTGCAACAGCGAAAGCATTCGAAGATGCTGTAGCAAGCTTACCCATGAATTTGTCCATATCGATATCTAAAACATCAGGTTTGTAGATATTTCCGAGTTCATACACTGCATTTAACGTAAGACCAATTTCTAAAGGATAGATTTCCAACCGGGTAAGCATCTGTGCAACGTCGGTCGGAATTTTTTTGCCAGCAGGAACAATAACCTTGTCGGTTTTTATAACGACTTTTCCTTCTTGAATGGCAGCTGGTATCCCTGCCTTCTGAAGTTCGCCAACAATCGGACCTGGTTTGAAAGGAGTATCTCCTGCCTTGACAATGATATCGTTTTGTGCGATTTCACCACCTTTGGCAGGTGCATGAGTTCGTGTCGCTTTGATTTCTTTATAAAGATGAAACGGGTTGACATCTGCTGCGATAATCGCTGCTTGACCGTTGACTTCTGATTTGAGTTTACTGATACCAGGAACTTGTTTTTCTGCTTCGTCTAATGCAATTTTAATTAAGCTGTTTTTTGCAGCTCGAATCTGCGCTTTAGATCGAATATTTCCTCGCATGTTTTGTATTTGTGGACCTGGGATTCCAGCAACATTCACAATTCCAATCACTTTTCTCGTGGTTAGAATCGAGGTAAGTTCTTGAACTTCATTGTTTTTCCAGCTTGCAACATGTGCCATATCAGTTTGTCACCTAAATTTTTTTATGCAACACGAATGGGAGGCCCCATCGTAGTCTTAATATATAAAGCGCCAATGTTTTGCGATCCGCGTTCAAGTTTTGATTCAAGTCTTTTTAATATCGCTGCAATGTTCTCAGCAATCTGTTCAGGATTCATCTCTTCCCGTCCAACTGTTGCATGACATGCATAGCTTTGTTTGGATCGTATGCGGATACTTTTTCGAAGATTTTTTACAATTGGTGCAACATCAATCTGTGGGGGTACTGGTTTGGGCATTTTCCCTCGAGGACCAAGAACAACACCAAGGGTTTTACCTATGGTTGGCATCAGTGATGCTTCTGAAATAAAGAAATCATATTCCTCAGCAATTTTTTTGAATTTCTTTTTATTTTTTGCAAGTTCTTCAATTTCTTCAGGTTTTATGAGAAGATCAACATGCTGTTTTGCTTTTAGTGCAAGTTCTCCACCAGCAAAAAGAGCTATTTTTGCCTCTTTACCTGGCCCATGGGGAAGTAGTATTTCTTCTTCGATACGATTTTTGGTGTCACTGATATCAATGTTTTTTAGATTAATAACTAGATCGACGCTTTGTTTGAATTTACGGTCAAGTTTTTTTGACTCGTCTAATGCTTTTTGTATTGCTTCAACGGTTTTTTGATCTGCCATAGTACATCAATAATGTATCTGTTATTTTAAAGAACCCCATAAGGAGAACGTAGTTTTCGGGAATAAATACCTTATTTATATATCTTTTTGTTAAAGGTGCCCTTCTACTATTTTGGGTTGGATGCTGCTCACCGACAGATAATCATCCGTTCGATGATCAAACGGAGTACTTCTTCGGGATCTCGCAGTTTCTTTAATTCTTTTTTCGCTATAACCGGTGTTCCATGGATATTTTGTTTGTTGTCTTTATCGGTGATTACCACAGCGTGTTTCTCGGTTATTTTTGAGATACTGTTGATGATTTGTGCTCGTTTTGACAAGTTTGCATTATATTTTTGGATGCAGGTAAGAAGGATTTTTTCTTTTTCTTTACTTACCGCTTCGAAAGGAAATTTATCAAGGGGAAAAATCTTATATCCTGCTTCTTGGAGAAGGAGGAAGATTTCACGTTGAAAACGTTCGAAATGATGTAATGCCTGGTTGTAGAGTGAACAGATATCTGCATCAAAATCAGGGTTTTTAAAAACATCAATAGGAGTGATAACTGAATTTTCCAAGAGTTCCTCGATACGTTCTGCAACATCGACTCGTGCATTCATCCCTTCTTCATACATTTGAACTGTTTTTCTTGAGACATTAACATGACGGGCAAATGATCCAAGTGATATATTTTTCTCTTGTCGGAGTTTTTTAAGTTTTTCTTCATCAAGGCGAACATATAAACCACCAGGTCCTGCATAGATCCTGATTGAATCTTTATGATAAAGATAGTTTTTCAGAGTGTTAATGGTTATTGCTTGTACACCGAATCGAAGATAGACAACATCGTCTTCTAATTTATTAAAACCATTATGTTCTCCGATGAGAAGGGGAGTTGCGTGGAGTATCGAGCATAATGTTCGAAGCTCTTGTGCGACATCTTCTGAGAATGAATCAATATTGGTTAATACTTTGATGATAAGCAACGTATCATCTTTCCGAGCAAGGATATCAAAACCACTGAGACGTATATTGTACACTTCCGAAACAGTGAAACCAGCAGTGCCCAGGGTTTCCCGTATTTGAACGAGAAGTTCGTTTCGTTCCATAGGAATATAAAATAAAGGAGTTCTAGTATTATAATTTTGTGATGAAAACCATTTGGATTGGCATTGATGATACTGATTCAACCTTGGGTGGTTGTACTACATTTGTTGCTCGAAAAATCATAGAAGATCTTGGTGAGCAGTATACACTTATTGGATACCCTCGGTTGATTCGGTTAAATCCCAACATCCCCTGGAAAACCAGGGGTAACGGTGCCCTGGCACTGCATATTGGGAGAAGCGATGAACGAGTACTCCACATAGGTGAGATAGAAAAGAAGGCTTGTTTTTCATCGCCATCTGGAAAGTATAGTTTAACTTCTAACGATGTTACAAAGATTCAAAAAACAGTTCATGAAATCGTAGAACACTATGCACAAGTTCAAGACCCGAATACAAACCCTGGTGTTGTCTTTTTTAGTAAACAACCTAGTTATTCAGTCTATAAGAAAACTGTTACCTCGTTAGTAACTATCCAAGAAACCATGCGCGTATTGAAACTTATGCATGCAACATATTTTGGTTTAAAAAACCGGCGAGGTCTTATTGGTGCGACTGCTGCAGTTGCTTGGAAACCAAAAACAGATAAAACATATGAAGTAATTGCATACCGTGAAAAGAACCGATGGGGTACTCCTCGCAAGGTCGATGCATATTCTGTTCAAAAGATGGATGCAACCATCATCTCAACGTTTGATAACTATGATTATCGCAATAAACATAATCGTATTGTGCCGAATTCACCTTGTCCAATTCTTTTTGGCATCCGTGGCGACAATTCTTCTGATCTTATCGCTGCACAAAAGATGATTATTTCTGAAAAAAAAGAAAGTTGGATTCTCTTTGAAACAAATCAAGGGACTGATGATCATATACAACGAAAGAAGATAGATCAAATTAAACCCTATGATTCTGTGATCGTGAGAGGTTGCGTCTCTCAACGGCCATGGACCTTCCTTGGGGGGCATGTTTTTTTCGATATCCAAGATACGTCAGGTTCGATAACATGTGCAGCTTATGAACCAACCAAGGAATTTCGAAAAATCATCCGCGAACTGCTACCTGGAGATGTAGTAGACGTGTATGGTGGTGTTCGAAAAAAACCATTAACCATTAATATTGAAAAAATTCATGTTCATAAACTTGTACAATTTTTCGTAAAAAGTCAAAATCCTGTATGTCCAAAATGTGGTAAACATATGAAATCTCAAGGAACAAATCAAGGGTACAAGTGTATCCGCTGTCATACAAAACGAAAAAAAGCTCTTTTTTCCGAACAAGAGCGGAAAATTCAAAGAGATTTGTACGAAGTTCCAGTATGTGCTCGTCGGCATTTAAGTAAACCACTTAAGCGCATAAAAGCTACTTCTCAACCCAGATCGTAAAATATCGATTTTACTGTTTTTTTAGGTATTCGGTATTCAGGATTTTGACAATCTCTGAGGCAATATTTTTTCCGATACCTGGGACTTCACATAGCTCTTCTTCTGTCGCATTTGCGATCGCTCGTATTGTTCCAAATTGCTGTAATAATCGTTGAGCAAGAACCGTTGATATATGTGGAAATCCTTCAACAATGTATTGTTGTTGTTCTGCAACTGGCATGATCCATTTATCTCCGCGGACTACAACCGGTTTTTTTCCATCTTTTTGCTCACGGCATGCCATGATGTATAATACATCTGCTGTTTCTTGTGGTGTTTTCGTCATAAGAATTGGAATTCCGAAATCAATGATAATTGATGCAAAACTACCGTAAATTGCATTATGGTTGATGTTTCGTTTGGTAAATAGTTCTTCTCCTTCAAGAATGAGCAGAGGTCGTGAATATGCCTCCCGAAGTTTCCTGAGTTGTAAAAACAGTTTTCCTTCGAGTAACGAGGTAAGATAATCGTCAACTGTTTTCCGTTCGACTCCTAGTCGAGATGAAAGGACATAATCGCCGACATCAAGTTGTTTCGGTTCGATTTTTATTTTTTTTTCCACGAGGCGTTTGATAACTTCTGAACGTGATTCACGGTGATCCACAAAAATCTTTAAATCATTATTGGACTCGGATTTCTGCAAGATTGACTCATCGAGTTTTCTTTGCTGATTATCTGTTGGATGTATCATTTGAGTGTAGAATGTTTTCGGATCTTCGAGTTTTTTTTTCAATGAGGTTCGCAGTGTTTCAAGTTCACTATGCATGAGGCGTTCTTTTCTTCGAGCTGACCAGTAATATCCTTCATCAGGTGTTCCTTTCGTGATAAGGATGATGACGTTACCAGGCATTTTTCGAGCGGTTCGTCCTCGTCGTTGGATCGTTCTGATTTCTGAAGGAACAGGCTCATAGAATATGACAAGATCAGTGGATGGGATGTCAAGTCCTTCTTCTGCAACTGAGGTTGCGATTAAAACATTATAGATTCGATTTTTAAACTGTTGTATGATTTCCATTTGTTTTTTTTGAGAAAGACCTTTATCCCCCTCTTTTCCTGATTGACCGATGAATCTCACGGGCCGCACATCAGGTAACCCTTCAAGATTTTTTAAAACGTAATATGCGGTATCTCGATAGTGTGTAAAAATGATAATCTGTGATTGTGGGTGCTTGGTGAGTTGTTCAATAACTATCTTTTTTATTTCAGGTATTTTTGGATGTTCTAAAGTGAGTGATTTTGCATACGCAAGTGCTTCAAGAACATTGAGATCTTTCATGATGGTTCGTGATGCTTTACTCCCGCCTTTAGATTGTGCTTCTTCTTGCATTCGTTGAAAATAGGTTAAAAAAGCATTAACTCCTTGTGTTTGTAAGAGTTCTATCGCATGATATAGTTTTAATGCTGCATTTTGAGCTGAGGCTGCATCAAATAATTCTTTCGGAGGATTGAGTGATGATTTGAGCTGTTGCTGGATGAGCTGTTGTATTTCTAATAGTTTTGTTCTGTTGATGAGTTGAACTGATGCTGATTGAGTAACACCGATATTTTTTAAAACTGTTAAATATCCAGATAATGATTTTTTCAAGAGTTGAAGAACTTGTGAAAATTCCTGAGGCAATGCAATTTCTTTCCATTGGATATGGACATCGTAGACATACGGCCGAACGTCACGATCATATTTTGTTCTGATTTCTATATGTTCGATTTCCAAGTTTTTGCATACTTCAACAATTTTTTGCAAATCGTTTCCTGGAGATGCGGTCATTCCAAGAACAAGTCGGCCTTCGCGTTGTTGTTGATATTGGTTAGAAACAAAAACATATGAATAATTTCCAACAGCTCGATGTGCTTCATCAAAGATGATCAGTGAAACTTTTTTAAGATTGACCTGCTGGGTGATCAGATCATTTTCGATAACCTGAGGTGTTGAAACAATGATTTTAGATGTATCCCAAAGTGCTTTTCTTTTTTCTGGAGCTAATTCTCCGGTAAAAACAGCAATAGGTATTTCAGAAAGTAAGGTTTCTCTGAGGAATTGTGCATGTTGGTTAACGAGTGGTTTTGTTGGTGATAAAAAAAGTATTTTTTCGTTGGTTGTCGTAAGTTTTTCTGCGATGACAAGTAATGCAATGATGGTTTTTCCGAGACCTGTTGGTAAAACAACTAACGTACTTTTTTTGATTGCCTGTGCTGCAATGTTGGTTTGATAGATACGTTGCTCAACACAGTCTGGTTTTATCAGAGGATGAGAGATATACACAAACCCAGGAAATAGTATTGGTATTTTAGTATATTTGGGCGATACGTGAAACGGCTTAGAACATAATACCTATGTTCTGGTAATGCTGTCAGGTCTTTTGAAGAATTCCTTTTTAGTATAGGTTTTTCCACACCAGGTTATCGTATTTTTGATACTTGATACTGCCATGTTGATGGTAATGAGCACAAAAACGACAGGGGTGAGAAGGGTTGGTATCAATGCTGATTTGAATTGAGGTTTGGGATACTGCATTGATTTCAGTATCATTTTGAATCCGGCATATCCATAGATACATTGAAAAAAAATCGGTAAAAGGAAGAGGATGCCGAAATGTAGCGAGCCGGTAAGTATACAAAAAAGACCAAGAAGATTGAGAAGTTGTAATCCAATAAACATCATAAAAGAGAAAAACCATAAGGATGGATAGTACCATCGCATCCAGGTCATTTGTTGATTTGCCCCATTTGAAAAAGTGTCCAACGGTCTCATCAGTTGAGGTTGTTACTATACTTTGCGGAACGAAAAAATCAGATACCCGTTTTTTCAGTTCTTCTGTGAGAAGCAAATCATCAGATAGCCCGTTTTTCCAGATATCTGCAATGTTGAGCTGTTCAAAGGTGGTTTTTTTGATTGCAGTTGATCCACCCCAGGTATAATTCGTGACGCGGTAGTATAAGCCTACCATGAAAACCATGTTCCATGTTGATATCAGATATGATGTTTTTAAGATGGGAATATACCAGCGATATCCTGTTGTTGCACCGATTTCGTTATTTTGGAGTGGTTGAACAAGATGATACAGCCAGGTGTTATGAGGGCGAATATCTGAATCTGCAAAAACATAGACTTCTGATGCTGGCGCCATAGATATTCCGGTGAGTTGTGCTGCTATTTTACCGCTACAGGTTTCTCGTGGTATAGTCTGATGGACTGCTATGTGCGGATTTTTATGATGTACAGTTGCAATAATTTGATATGCAGGATCATCGTACGAATCGACTATGAAGAGAACCTTATACTGTGGGTAGTTTTGTGCACAGATTGCTTGAATATTTTCTTCAAAAAACTTCGTGATTCCTTTACAGGGAACTATAATTGTAACAGTTGGTGTATACGTCGGAAAAGTTTTTTTAGTTGTGTGAATACCGCCGTAGTACCATAATGCGATAAGGGCTAATTCTCCAGATATTGCGAGACTGCACAGGAAAAAAAATATGATCTCAAGCATCGGCAAAAAAGAAATGCAGGTTTACTTTATAGATATTTTGATAATTTGCTTTATGCTTTAATAGTTGCAATCCATGTTTTTTTCAGTAAATAGTACGCTGTGCCGATCGAGATGACTAAAGCAGATAAGCCGAAGAAAATGTCACTGGTGATTTTGTTGTAATCAAGCAGAATGATTTTTCGAGAAATCGCAATCAACGCTACTAGGAGCATTGCTTCGACGTGAACTACATGTTCTTGTGTATATAATTTGAAAGTTTCAAATAATTCGAGGCTGACGAAAACAAGCAGGAATAAACCAAGGATGTCAATGATAACATTTGAAATGGAGCTTGGATCAAAGTGGATTACAAGTTTATCGATTATGGTCCATCCAACATAACCTGTTGAAACAACGATAATAATCGCCAACATCAGCATTAGGAAATTGACAATGATCCGTTTAAAAAAATTAAATGGTATTTTTTCTTTCGAAATCATAAAAGATTATCAGTGAGGAATTTAATAATCTTTTTGAGAAACAATGTTTTGTACTTTGGTGTGAACTTTCATTTTCATGTACTATTGCATTGAGCACTTGGTTTCGCATATTTTTTTATTTGTTCAATAAGTTTTAAACTCATCACCGCGTAAAATGAATATTCTGGTGTAGGTAGTGTTATCGTCTGTCGCCCGAAACCACCGATACGTGTGATACATGAATCAACAAAACGTTCACATCGACTAACATGAAGCAGGGGTGCATGTAATTCTTTAAGGCAAGTAAGTGCATAATACGTTGGTTCTAAATACGATGTTGAATAGGGAACAATTCCAAAACCACCATCTGGGTTCTGACTGTTTTGAATGACGGTTATATATTCTTGCGATGGAAACGACAATCCAAATTTTTTCATTAAAAAAATGAGTTGTTGATAGTCTACTAATGCCTTTTCGTTTTTCGTTTGTACTGATACAAGAAGGTCATGTTCTTTTGTCGTAAGTCTGGCTGGTTTGATCTGGTACAATTCTTTGATCAGTACCATATAATAGACATCGGATAGTGTATTCAACATGACTGCATCCTCCATGATTTTACTATATAAATCATTGAATAAATCTATCTGATGCGTTAGTCTGTAGATTGTTGCTACTTGGTATATTTGCTTTGGGGAACGGAGCTCAAGGTGATTTAATTGTGAAATATAACCGATGGTTTGCTTACTAACCGAAATTTCGTTGAATTCAGCGAGAAGCTGAAGTGCAAAATAAGTGTCCTCAACTGTTGGAGGTGCGGTATGCGAAGAACTAAAACCCCCAAGTTCTTGCTCGCGGGAATAAATAAAACTGATTAGTTTTTTTTTCTTCTGTTCCGTCAACATAGGTGCTCAGAAATATATTTTTTAGTTATGTTCATTCGCATCATTTCTTCGTGAGTTGTCGTTTTCGCAGATGCGACTACCATTAATGGTATCTTCTTGAGGTATCTCTTCATCAGTGAGGGGAATTTCAAGGAGATGTTTTGGGAGAAACCGGAGATTTGCAATCAATGTTGGGATGACTGCGCTCCCGATTACAACGGCAACGAGATATGAATATTGTTCTTGGGAAATAATGCCCTGGGTTAAGCCATAGATTGCTGAAATTGTCCCAAACGTTAGACCTGTTGACATCAGAAGAGTGTAATACCATCGTTCGCGTTTATCTGTTCTAAATTTTCCGATTACTGGATATAAACCAAAGATTTTAGAAATTACTTTTCCACTAAGGAGGATAATAAAAATCAATGGTGCAGAGACAAGCACGGGGAGCGAAACAAGAGATCCTGCACGGAGGAAATAAAACGGTGTTAAAAACCCTATGGTTAACGTTCGAAGTCTTCGAATAAAAAAATCATCTTTGCTCACGGTACCGGCAAGAACCATACCAAGAAGATATGCCGGAAGAACTGCTTCGCTTCCAGACCAAAGAGCAAGAGCACCTAACGAGAATAGAACAAAGAGGATCCATTTTGTTCGTATAGCTGCAGTTTTATAGGCATACCGTTTGATTAGTACTTTCGTTATCTTCGGCATCGCGATAAAAGCAACAATCACCAAACCAATAAAAATTCCAGTTTTATAGGTAAATGGAGCAAACAGCAGACCTAACGCAACTACCGTACCAATGTCGTTAATGAAGCATGCACCAAGAATTCCTTTCCCATATTCAGTTTTGTTAAAACCGTATTCTAACATAACAGCATACACTACGGCCATTGATGTTGTTGACAATGCTACCCCGGTGAGAAGACTTGCAGGGATACTCCACTGCAGGATGAAATATGCGATCGCTGAGCAGCCAAGAAACGGCGCAAAAAAACCGATGACACCAACAATAATTACTTCCTTAGTTTTTGATTTTAACGAGGATGGATCAAGCTCTGCGCCTGCTAAAAACGTAAGTAAAATTGCCCCGGAACTTGCAATAAAAATCAACCAATCCTCATTTGCATGGAGCGCATCTGGTCCGATATACTGTGTTGCAAGGTATCCTGCAATAACACCAATGCAGATTTCCATAAGTGCCATTGATATTTTTAATTTGTAGGCAAGAATTGTTGAAATGAGTGCAAGTCCAAGCCATACCGCAGCAATCGAAAATTGTTCTAATCCCAAAGTTGTAACCTCCTAGAATATAATAGAAAAAATATACGCATAATTTTGAAGATATCGTTCAACTGCTGAAGGATCATCGTGTACCTCCTGATATATCTAGAAGTCATCAGCAGTTGACTGCAGTTTTGGGGCTCGTACCAAGGTGGACTTCATCACCAGTGTACCGGTAATTTTTTATCGTTTATTTATAGGTTCCTAAAAATAGTGCAGGAGAAAGGATTTGAACACAAAATACCGAAAAAATGAATGCTTTGTCCTGTATGTCTCAATTTTCTTTATATAGAAAAATTTCTTCAATTTTTGTTTCAAAGAGTTCCGCTATTTTGAATGCCCGTTCCAACGATGGATCGTATTTTCCTTTTTCTATCGCCAGTATAGTTTGTCTTGTTACCTTCAACCGATCTGCAAGTTCCTCCTGTGTTAAATCATGCATCGCCCTGTAAACCTTGAGTTTATTTTTCATATTTTGCTACTCTCCAAGTTTTCTTGAATAGTAGCTATAGAATATCAGATATACTATTATTAAGACTGATGCAAAGTATGCCAACGAAGAACCAACGTCAGTCAACTTTAGATACCCGCTTTTACTCAGTCCAATAAGAGCAAGACCAAGTAATCCCATTGTTGTACCAACAACTTGTATTGTTCTACGCGATGCTTTTTCGCTTATTCTATAAATTCTCTCATCTTCTATTACCTGGTTGATTCTGCTTTTGAGCGCATAAAGCACTATCATCCCCATAACCACTGCAGCTATTGCTGTTATAGGTTCTCCCCCAATTGCAGACAATCCAATGACAAATCCCACAACTAATGTTATTACCAGCCCATATAGTATGAATTTTTTTCTTTCCATAGAACCACTTTTATGTATATTAGACCTTTTGCGTAATTGTAAAACAAGAATAACTACTCTCTTTTAACCTCCCGATTTACTATTTTTTACTCTGGTTGTATGGTAAAATTCACTAGACCACAGACGATAGACGTCATACGATCGTAT
>JAWABU010000016.1 GCA_038884455.1 Candidatus Thermoplasmatota archaeon
GCTGAAATCGGCGGTGAAATTGCGGTTCACATGGTTCGCAACTGTTGGATTAATCCTTTTCTTTGCGCGTCCCATCCAATGAAAAAATGAATGTTTCTTCCTTAATTATCTATTTCGGGATGAAGCCTAAACTTGCAGATTCATATGATATCTTTCTCAAAAAAGGATTATTCCTATCAACACCACGTGCGCTTTTTGTTCTAAAACACATGACTCCTTCTATTGAAAATATTTTACATCTAGAACAAAAACTCAGTGGGCCCGTTGCGATTTGAACGCAAGTCACCACCACCCCAAGGTGGAAGGATAGCCAAACTACCCCACGGGCCCAAAGCGTGCTCACTGACATTCACAAGGTATTGAAATACTTATGTATACCAGAAAGACATGAGCAAAGATTTAATATAATTTATTGAATCAAGGCTCCATAATGGATATAGATTTTGTCGCTTTGCTTGGTTTTAGTGCAGGAATTATTACTTCTGTTGGTTTCATACCTCAGATTATACGTGGTTTTCGAACAAAAAAACTTGATGACGTCTCGTACTATATGCCGTTTGTTCTCTGTATTGGTATGACTCTTTGGCTGATTTATGGATTTCTTCTTTTACAGCCCCCGATTATCTATGCCAATAGCTTTGGTATCGGGTGTAACTGTTTACTTTTACTTTTGAAAAAATATTATTCTGCGAAAAAAATCTGTAAGAAAAATATATAAAGTACTGCCTTGTCTATTACCCTATCTACGAAAAATAAACAGGTATGAATAGAGGAACTGATATCAGGGAATTTCTATGTCACCATCCTCAAGACATATTTCGTCTCAAACACAGTACATAAATTCTTTTGAACGTGGTGTTATTTTTTTCAACAGAATCACCGCGAATGTATTCTGGAAAATTATGGATACTCTTGCCTATCAGAACCGAAAAATCGATGAAATTTATGAACGCATCATCGGTGCCGAATATGCTCGTGAATGTACCGTATTTCATCTGTCAGATCATACAAAAATTCTTCATATTGGATGTGGTGCATATCCTCTCACTGAAATTATCCTTGCACAGACAACAGACTTAGATATCGTTGGTATTGACAAAGACACAAACGCTGTTCACCATGCAAGAAACCTTCTTAAGAAAAAAAATCTTGACCATCGAATTGTTATAACAAATGGAAACGGACTTGATTATGCACTTACCGGATTCGATGTTATCATCGTATCCAGCTGTTCGTCGCCAAAAATAGATGTTCTCAACAACATTTTCTCCCGGGTATCCCCTGGAACAAGTATTATTGTACGAGAACTTGGCTCTGCATTAGACAGCATACTTAATCTCATTAAAAAAAATCCAAATCTCGAACTGTGTGGCAGAATTCATCATTTTAAACTATCAGTATTCGGGCCTATCGTCTGGAACTCATTACATCTGAAGAAAAAATAAAAGATCATACTTTTTTCATTCTTTATATTTTCAAAATAAGGTAAATTCAAGATGGAAACGAGCCATAATAACATTCATTGCACTCACTACCAGGATATTAGGAAATTTTCGTGTTTTAAACGTCACATTTGCAATACGTGCAAGGGTTTTATCAGGGGCATAAAAACGGTTTGATACCGATGCAGCACCCTGATACAACTCATCAGCGGTCATCAGTTTTGGCTGAAACACAACATGATGGAGATCATACAAGGTCCAATCTCTGGTGAGAATACGACCTTCGCTGTCGAGTTTTTTAAATAATCGTGTTATAGGAAATGGTGTTAAAATATTAAATTCAGCGGCATCCAAACCAAAATCAAATGCTTTCTGCAACGTCGCATCAAAAATAGCAGGCGTATCATGATCAAAACCAAACACAAAAGAACCAAAAACACTCATATGATTCGCATGGATCTTTTTCACCATTTTCTCATAGTTTTCCACACTGTATCCTTTATGAGCATCCTGCTTGAGCGAATCTTGACAAATTGATTCAAAACCAACACACCAAATCACACAGCCCGCATCGTAGGAGAGTTTCAACAGCTCATCGTCCTGGGCAAGCACCGGTGCACTGCCATACGCGATAAATTTTCGTTTCAACGGAATCATTGCTTTCAACAATGCTTTTGCATACTCACGGTTAATGGTAAGTGATGCATCATGGAGAAAAACGAGAAATTTCCGAGGCGTATTCTTGATTTCATCAACAATATGTTCAATGGGGCGGGCACGATACGTATTCCCATGAAGATGGGTAAGCGTACAGAATGAACAATAGTATGGGCACCCCCGAGATGGTGCAACCGCTGAAAACAATGGTTCCAATCTGAGTAGGTCACGTCGAGGTTGTGGAATTAGTTCAGGTGGCACTGGCTGCTCAGCACGATAAAACGGTTGTAACTTTCCTTTTTCAACATCAGCGATCACCTGTGGCCAGGTTGATTCAGCCTCCCCTATGACCACTGCATCGGCATGCTGCTTTGCCTCTTCAGGAAGTGCAGATGGATGGATACCACCGAGAACTACAGGGATTCCTTTTTTTCGATAAAATTCTGCGATTTCGTATGCTCGGAATGAGCTTGGTGTTACCGTTGATATCCCAACGAGATCAACTGGATCATTGATCAGAGGATTATCATATCGATCGTCAATGAGTCGAACACGATGATTTTGAGGTGTTGCCGCAGCGAGTTGCTGCAAGACAAGAATCGGATTTGAATTGAGTTTATATAAAAGTTGACTAGTCCATGAATGTCGATGATACATGTTTGCGTTGATAAGAAGAATATTCATAGCACGTCGCCAAAACAAACAGTCAGTAATTACAGGATTTATTTATTAGTTTCGCCGAATCAAAAGATAGGATTTAATCCCATCGATACGATCGTACGATGCTTTAATCTCAAGACTATTTGGGATCTGCTCTGTACCATAGAGACCATGGAGACGATCCCAGGTTGTCCGAAAGAGGATACAAGCATCTTTTTTCATCTGGTTGCTGAGATGTTCCAACACCTCTTTTTTCGGCTCAATTCCATGCGAAACAATAATGAAATCAAACGAGGAGACATCAAAATCTTTTCCATCTCCAACAACAATACGTATTGTATCTGAGAGCCGATGATCATTGATGATGTGTTGTGCATGTTCAACTGCATGCCTGTCTCGATCAATACCTGTGATGTTCCAACCACGTGTCTGTGCAAGCAACATACTTGTATGCGGAAAAGAACCACACCCGATATGTACTACAGATGCACCTGCTGGTAGCTGGATCATAGCAAATTCATCCAGCGTCATTTTTTTAAAGAAAACAAAATACAGCTGGGCAAGAATGCGATGGCGGGAAAGAAATTTTTCTAGCCATCGGATCAGACGATCCATGAATCGTTTCAAGGTTTTACTGTCTGCTTGTTTCACCAACACACATCCCATTTCTTTTTTTTCACATTGATACTTGTTGTGAACGATGTACCTTAGAAATAACAATCGGCGGCGGTGTTATTGTTCCCGGACGGACATTCAGTATAGCATCAACCTCGCGAATGGTTACTGAAACACCAGCTCCAAATTTCTGTTCAAATTGTTTTTTTAACTCAGCATAGATATCGTCAAGTTTTGGGCCAATACCTCGTTGCTGGTCATCAATTACCACAAGAATTTCAACATCATGAACGCTGTGTTGGACAATCTGGAATTGCTGGATTTTATCGGTATTGAACTGATGCATCACTTTATGAGGAATGCCGGTTATGGAAAACGGGGGAATCATCTCTCCACTGGGCAGTATAATCGCTTCAACCTGTCGACCACCAATCCCCTCTACAATCATGGTTTTAATCTCGCAGGTCGTAGATTGATTTGAGGGAATAATAAAATCACTTAGACCGGTGTATCTGATAATTGGCGTCCCCCGACCAAATAACCGCGTGACAACAATATTTCCACCGTCTCCTGAACGCGCTTCTTTTTCTTTCGGGTCGAGAAATTCGAGATATGCAAAATCAGTGTTGACATGGTAGTGGCCTTGTTTGCATTGAAAGGCAATCGGGCTGCATTCTGTTGCACCATACATGTCGAAGAGTTTTGCACCAAAGGTTTTTTCTAGGTATTCACGGGTGTATTCATCGACGACAGCACCTGATGTTGCTAGAGCCCGCGGTCTGAGGTTTTCAGCCATTCCTTTCCGTTTTAAAATCGCAAGAATTTTAAGATTCCCTGGATACCCACCAATGAAGTCAGGTTGAAACGCCTCGAGTTGTTTGATCATCTGTTCGTGATTATCACTCACGTGAAATACTTTCATGTTTTCTAATGAAAAAAACAGTTTCAAATTCGGCATCGCCGTTCGCGAAAAATACGCATATTCTGCACTGTCTGGCGATAAATCAGCAATCAATGCAAGACGATCTTTCCTCCAGCTGATATCATGTTCGCGGAGAATTCTGATAAAACCAATAAACGTATGAAAAACGGTATACGGATCACTATAAAGCGTAACCGGTTTACCCGTAGATCCTGAGGTACAAACCATTGAATAGTTTTTTGGATCAGCACCTTTTGGAAGTAACACTTCTGCAGTTTTTCCCCGGAAATCTTTTTTCGATACTAAGGGGAGTTTGTGGATGTCATTAACACCGCGGATATCCTGGGGATGGATACCTGCTTGTCGGTATTTTTCATGGTACAACGGAACCGTATAGGCAAAGCGGACAACCTGGCGGAGCATTTTATCCTGATAGCGTTGTAGTTCAGCAGGAGTGCAACGCCAGACTCGGTTAACATCAAACAGATAGCTTTTTGCAAGTCTACCAAGAAACAAGGGATTAAGCAAAGGATTCATGCATGTTCGAAATACAGTAAGCTTCTTAAATGTATGGCACTTCAACGATACACATTTCAATACCTCTCGTGATTCGTTATAACATTCATCAGAAATATAATAGATCATGAGTTATGAAGAGGTGAAAACGTCATATGAAATTTGAAAACAAAGGAATGTTCGGGCCATTTACAATCCTAACCTGTGTTATAACCGGCGCGCTCTTTCCTCTATTAGGTGCACTCATTGCAGTTAACATCGGAGCAGTACAAACACTCTATGTTGAAGGTGTAGTACTCTGTATGCTTGGCGGTTTTATCGCACATTGGTTATTATCTCATGCAGTTCATGATCTGATCCATATGAAAATCGAAGAACGGCAGACCGTTTCACGACGAAGTTTAAAAATCATTCTGGTTGTTTCAGCAGTTGTTCTCTTATTCATTGCCTTGTATCTTACCTGGCAGCGTGGTTGGCCGGTGATGGTTTTTGCAATTATCGGTTTTATCGTCAGTATGTATGCCGAAGGGCTTATCCATCATGAATCACAAATGGCGTTCGGCGCGATGTTTCTCGTCCTTGGTTCGTTTTATGTACAAACAGCCTCCTTAGAACTGCCGATAGTATCGTGGTTGAAAATCCTCATGATTGCATTGTTTTCATTTTTCTCACAGTACGGCTGGCTGCTTTTCTACCGACTTGATGATTACAACTGGAGCATCAAAGTAAAAAATAGAAGTATTCTCATCACCAAAACCGGTTTGATCTTTCTCATCATCTACTTTTTCATTTAAACTACTGTTGTTCACCATGCAAAATCTCGTTTGTAATATCGTCGAAATGACAGATTTGTCATCGCAGGCATCAACCCGGCAATCCTTTTTGTGATTAACATACTGCGAACCATCCTTGGAAGAATCTTATCAACTGCATAAAACTGACGAGCAACATGTCGTGCACCACTATACAGTTCATCAACCGTCATCTGTTTCGGCTGAAACACAACATCAACCTGATTATACTGTGACCAATCCTTCGTCAAAATACGACCCTCCCGTTCGAGACGTTCAAACAACGGTGTCCCAGGATAGGGTGTAAGAATATTGACTTCAACGACATCCAGCTCCCATTCATACATCTTTTCAAGCGTCGCATCAAAAATATCAGGGGTATCTTGATCGAAACCAAAGATAATGCCTCCCTGTACCGTCATGCCATGATCATGAACCCGTTTAATCATCTTTTTAAAATCCTCAACCGTATTCACTGTTTTTTTAATACCATTCAGTGCTGCTTGACTGACTGATTCAAACCCAACAAACCACTCAGCACAACCAGCTCGTCTTGCAAGATTTAAAAAATCCTCATCAATTTTACCAAGCACGTTAGCATTCCCATTAGCAACCCATGACTTGTTGATTTTCTGACGGATCATCTCCTGAAACAATTCACGAGCGTATTTCGGGTTCACGGTAAGACTAGGGTCATGGATAATGAAGAATCGATTCGGCATAGCACGGATCTCATCAACCACATTTTGAACCGGACGTTGTTTTACGCCATGTTTGCAGAAACTTGCAATCGCGCAAAACTCACATTGATTTGGGCATCCTCGTGTTGTCTGAACAGCACCAAGAATCGGATTATGTTTTATAAGATCACGGCGAATCCCTGGAACAGCAGCCATATCAAAATCAGGTTTTGGACCATACCGCGGTTTGAGTTTACCTTGTTCTGCATCAGCAAGAACATCAACCCATACTCCTTCTGCTTCACCTAGAACCACACTATCTGCATGTACTGCTGCCTCATCAGGAAGCGCCGTTGGATGATATCCTCCGAGAACTACTTTTTTTCCATGACTGCGGAACTCATCTGCAAGCTGATACGCCCGCGGTGCGGTCATCGTGTAGCTGGTGATACCAACAAGATCAGCATCAATGCTGAAATCAACTGGTTCATAATTTTCATCAACAATAGAAACCGTGTGGTTTTTTGGGGTTAATGCAGCAAGATGCGGCAGCGTAATAATCGGATATCCAAAAAGAATCGAACTCCATGAGCCACGATCTTTATAGGTTGCAACACCGTGTTCAATCCGGGGAAAGACCAAGACAATCTTCATATCCTACATTCTCGAACTAATAGTTTCATCTCATCTTTTTGAGTTGTATCATTCAATTCATCAGGTCATCTATCGTGGGAGTTTTCGTTCAGACGGACCAACATAGTCATAGTCAATGGTAAACATCTCACGCATCGGTTTCTCCATAGTCTGCTCCTCATACACCTGCGCAACCAATCCTGCCACTCTACCGAGGACAAAAAATGCTTTTCCAAGACGCCAATCAAAGCCCATATCAGAAATAATTGCAGCTATTGCTCCATCAACATTAATCGGTAGTTGTTTACCTGTGGTTTTTTCTAGTTCAGATTCAATTGCCTGTGCAAGATGGACGTGATCAGCTGCGATACCGTTCTGCTCTGCAAGTATGAATAGTTTTTTTGTTCGAGGATCAGCAGTATGAATCCGATGACCAAAACCAGGGATGCGTTTCTTCTCCTGAACTGATTTCTGAACAATACTGCATGCTATTTCAGGAATCGTTTTGTTTTCATTGTTCTTTTGAGCAACACCATTCTGGAGAAGCAATGCTGCTTTTTCAATTGCGCCACCGTGAGCATCACCAATCGACAGAACCCCTGCAGCAACCGCGGTTGGCAACGGAACACCTCCTGAAGCAACTGTTCGTGCAGCAATCGACGATGGTGGTGTAACCCCATGATCAACACATGCAGTAAGGATCGCATCCATCATCATACCCTGTTCTGGTGTAGGAAGTGCATCTTTTAATAATAGATAGACAACATGCGCGAACGGAACTGTTCCAATAAGATCTTCTTGGCGATACCCTTTTGTCACAATATGATTCGGCTCAATCTTCGTAATGCTTGTTTTCCATTTCGTCATTTTTTCATCTCTTCAACCTTATAAATGACATCAAGAACTGTTCCGTCGAACCATTTCACAATTCCAACTAATTCTTTTCCGTATTTTAACTCAGATGGTTTTCCGGTTACAGCATATGCCTTCTCTTTTAAATCTTCGATAGTCACAAGGTCAAGTGTTTTTTTCACTTGCGACAGTAAATCTCTCCGTTGAGGATTTAATGCAATACCATCGTTCGTCACCACCGCATCAACTACCATTCCGGGTGTTGAAACGGTTGTCACGCTTTCTCTGATGATCGGATTTGTTTTTCTATAAATCGGAGTTGTAATAATCGTGAGATGTGCTCCTGCAGCAGTATCCTGATGACCACCAATACCATGCAGTAATCGACCATCGCTATGGGTGTTCACATTCACATTAAAAGCAACATCAACTTCAGTTGCCCCAAGAATCACCGAATCAAGTCCATCAACGGTTCGTCCTTTTGACGTTGGATCAGCATAATGACCAATATCAGCAGGAAGACCAGGTTGTTCTTGAATGAATTTGATTGACTCGGTGTCAAAAACCTGTGAGTAATAAATATTCTTAACTAATCCTTTTTTATAAATATCAATAATATATTTTGTTAAACCACCGGTTGCACAGGCAGCAACCACGTTTTTTTCCTCGAGTCGCTCACCGAGATATTTCAACGCGGCAAGTGAAGTACCACCAGCGCCTGCTTGAAAAATCATACCATTTTTAATCAATCCTGCAGCATCCATCAAGTCAATGCAGTCACGAGCTGTTTTCAGCTTGTCAGGCTCATCAGTAATCTTCAGTGAACCAGAGATAATTTTTTCAGGATCACCAATACGGTCAATCTGTACTACACAGTCAACATCTCGTTCTTGGATTTCTTGATATGGACAAGGATACTCAACAAGAGTATCGGTCACAACAATTACTTTTTTTGCATGCTGTGCATCAATTTGTGAATATGAAATCGGACCAAATGCACTTTTTCCAATCATTCCTGTGCAGTTCCCTTGTTCGTCAGCAGCTGATGCTGCAATCACTGCAATGTCAATAGTCAATTCACCGGTTTTTACTGCAGCCCATCGACCGCCGTGTGAACGGAGAATAACTGGTGATGGTAATGGGTTTTTTGAAACATAATCTCCAACAGCACCATTCAAACTTCCTTCGATCCGAGTGACGATTCCTTCTTTGATATAGTCAATGACTGGATTGTGGACGTCAAACATCGCGGTTTGCGCAAGTCGAATGTTTTTAACATGTAACTCTCGAACAGCTTCAAGGGTCTGATTGACTACAAAGTCTCCATTGCGGAGTTGATGATGAAATGAAAGGGTACAACCATCCTTTACACCACATTTTTTCAACGCAGCCGATAGAGTTGATACAAGTTTTGATTCAAAGCGATATTTCTGTGCACCGGTAAATGGCTTGAGTTGTTGACCCTGGATAGTAACTGGGATGATCCGGCCAACGGCGTTTTTCTTGGTCATGCGGTCATCAACCTTTTTTTAATATCAAAATCAATGAAATCACAATGGTGGACAATGATTGCCTCAGGCGTTCGATTCATGGTGTCTCCTTCATGGGAATGAGCAGCAATAATATGAACAACGCTCTCAGGCAATCCGCATTCTTGAGCAAGTTGTGCCCCTGATGCTGGATGACGCATTTTTTCAGCGAGCGAACTTTTCACAATCTTCCCGTTTTTGAGTTCATATTCTAACAATTTTCCTACATCATGAAGTAATGCACCGGCGACGAGAACATCTTTGTTCAAAGGTTCACTTCTGGTCTGTGCTGCAGCCCATACCAGCTGGGTCATCCGTTTTGTATGATCAACAAGAAGTCCTGAGTTTTCAAAAAGAAGCGTAAACGGAATCTGATCTATGTGATGCCATCGGCCTTTTTCAGCAGCTTTTTGCCAGGTTTCGACAACTTTTTCCCGGAGTTTTTTATCATGAATCCATTGGAGTTCAGGAAAACATGCTTCGATATCTTTCTTCTGTATCATCTTTAATGTCCTCCGAAAGGTACTATTCATGTTTTTTTTCGTAATACTTCCGCTCGGTTATATGTGTTATGGTGGTACGTAAAATTCTCGATAAGAACTGTACGGAAAACTATTTATACATAATAATAAGACACAGTATATAAAAATCAGTATCTGGTGGAGAATGAACCTTCGATTACAAAAAATAGATGCCCTTATCGTGGCAACCCTGATTATCATATCAGGTCTTTTTTTCTATAAAGCAGGGTATATTGAACCGATTGTTCCTTCTCCTCCACACGAGGTTCCTTCTCTTCCAGATACTCAAACAAATCTCTCTCAAGAAGAACTGCCGCTGCCACCAACATCGATTATCACAGCAACAAGGCGTGATGTATCGCCAACCGACGAAGGTGTTCACTATGATGAAATTCGAATTGAACGAGAATGGTGGTACTATGGTGCTGTCTTCACCTCAGAAAGAAGTGAACTTAAGGACTGGGTACTCCACATCAGTTTCAACCATCTCGCCTACGGTGACCTTCTCGGAACGAACAAACCAGACCTCCTTGTCGTTTCGCTCCACAGTCCAACAGGTGAGAACTATGGCGGAATGATCAACAAAAAACGATATGCAGGAATCATCAATACAGGAACGCTGATTGCAACAGCACCAGGTGTCAATATCGAATTTGAAAAATCATGGGCAGAAGGGCAATACCCCAGCTGGCACGTTCATGTGGAGGATCGAGATATCGATCAAGATCATGAGATTGTTATTGATCTCGATTACCATGCACCATCGTTACCTGTTTGGACACTCGGAAGTCGGGCGTTTGATAAATCAGAAAGTAAAATCGCAAGCTACGTGTATCTTGGCTGTACGGTTTCTGGAACCGTCATCATAGATGAAAAGAAATACTCGGTTGCAGGTATCGGTCATCATGAGCACGCCTGGACGCCGAACGCAGTCACACGAGGATTCATCAACGGTTGGGACTGGTTCACCATAGCCATGGATAACGGATGGCAACTCTACCTTACCAACTATTATCCAGCACCTCAGGTCATTACCAGTAAAACCACTCGACTCAATCCCTTCGGTAGCCTGTTACTGACTACCGACAATGGACAAACGATTACGGAACTGAAAAATATTGATTTCACGATTACTCGATATGAAGAAAAAATCTTCCCACTGGTTAAAATGCCTGCTGATTTCACAATCATTGGAAAACCAAGCATCAACCCACTCTATTTCGTCAGTCAATCGTTACTCTTTGGATCAAACATCCATCTTTCTATAGACATATCAACTACTACATCAATTGACACGGTCTGGAAATTTCCAACGTATGTCGGTATGAAAACCGGATCGTGCCGTATACAAGGTATGTTATCCTGGTCTGATACAGCAGGTGATCATCAGATACAACTGACAGGAATAGGAACATCTTGGAGTATGCGTGCCTTATTGTAAAACATCAGTGTTTCTTTAGTATCTCGACAACTCCATGATCAGCATCAACCAAAACATGGTCACCATCATGAATCTGATCAATATCAATCTTATCAACACAGGGGATGCCCGCAAGAATCACCCCAGTTGCGACGATGGTTTCTGTTTCTTTATTGATAATCGCTTTTGGAGCAACACCGTTCTTCTGCAATCCATAAATCACATAGGAGCCAACGGTTGATCCTTTGCCGCAGGGAAACACGAGAATTCTATCTTTTACGCATTTTCCTTCTAAAGGATGACCTTTTTCAATTACAACCCCGGTTTTGATGTTGATACACCCATAGAAACCAACTGGCTCTCGTGATACCAATGCAGTTCCTTTGACGTTTCCTGGTGAAATCATCCGTCCGTTCATTGTATCACCTCAAGCAGTTTGTTTATACGAGCAAAGACGACTTGTTGTTTACAAAAACCAGGCAGATAATTTGCTGCTTTTCCTGAGTCAACACCGGTTGTGGTGAATCCCATCTCTTCAATTGGTGATACGACCATGCAGGTGTCGGCAACGATACGTCCACCTGCTGTTTCTATCATCTGGGTGTATCCCATGCGATCAGCAGCTTCCTTCATCATCCGAGATGTACAAATCCACACCGGTTTCTTTAAACGTTTCCCTTTTACCTTTTCGGCAAGCATCCCGATTTCTCGAAGTGATGCATGTGGACAGCCAAGAATCACGATATCTGGCTGTGTTCCCGTTGACAGTTTCGCATAAGTTTCATCGAGCTCTTTTTTTCCAACTGATACTGTTTCAAGACCTTTGGTTTCAACAAGATCTGCCTCAGGAGTCAAACCTTCAACATGATACAGCGCAACAGCACCTGATGCAGCCATAGCAGCACCCAATGCTTTAAGCTGATCAGTATCAGCATCTTTTATTCCGGTAAAAAACGGTATCTTATTTTTCACAAGTTTACCGACGTGATACCCAAGCGCACCAAAATCTGAACAAAATTCAAGCGCCGTATCAACCTTGATTTTCATATGAGGTTGGCGTTCTTCCCAAAGATGAAAACCATAATTTGGAGTCCGGCCAACCAGCGCAGCAGCAAGAGCCGACGGTCCTCCCTCGCGGTTCGTCCGAGCACCAATCACTGAGTTAGAAAAAGAAACAGCTGATGATTCAGACCACGCAATATGCTCACGAAACCGTGGAAGATTACCAGCAAGATATGGTGTACAGGTTGACGTAATCACAATCCCCATTTTTTTAAACGCATCAATAATTCTCAGTTGATTTTTTGCAAAATCTTTCGGAAAACCAATCTTTTCCCAATCCTCAAGATCCATACCTGCGGGATTCAAAAACGTAAGAACCTTGACTTTAGCATTTTTCGAAGCGATATCTTCTAAAAACTCAGTTCCTGGTTCTTCAATTGATTTATACGATACACCAGCAACCTGCACTGATCCAACTGGAATCATTTTATCAGCATTATAGATTTCTCCAAGACGAACTAAAAGACGAAGCATGCGTTCAGCAACTTCTCCATGTTCGCCATTCAGGATTTTTTCCTCTTCTTGTGTGAGATACATAACAACTCCCTCATTAAGTACGTACAGTTATGTGATAGGTTTATTTTAGTGTTTTTCTAATACATAGGTATTGTTCGAATTTTTTCCAAATGTTCGAAATTTTTTTCATAAATTATTTATTAAATATTTTGCTAAACTATAGAATGATACTAATGATACTAATGAGACGAGGAAAAATTAAAATTTTAAGGAAAACACATATATCGTTAATAATATCACTACTACTTATTATTTTAAATGCATCTGTTTGGGGTCAAACAATTGAAATAAGAACACATCCTATATCTTATGATAATGATGAAGATTTAAAAAATTCAATTCTTTATGAAGAATCAATCACACAAACTTTTTCATATCCTTCTCATTTGCCTATTTATGATTATACAATTGTTAACATTGCGTCGGCAGATTTTATTGCCGGATTAAATGATATCGGGCAGGTAGTTGGAAAGTATTCTAATCATGCATGCCTTTGGAATTCTGTTCAAGATAATCCAACTCGCATTGATTTGGGAACACTTGGTGGTTCAACAAGTGAAGCATATCAGATCAACAATAAAGGAGTAATCATTGGACTATCACAAATACCTCCCTTTTATAAACGTGCTTTTGTTGTTAATCCAGAAGATACCAACAATGATGGAATGCCTGATGTTTGGTATCGAGATAGTAATGGTGATGGAAAAAATGATTTAATGCAGAATCTTGGTTTCATTAGATTTAATTATGATGGATCAATACCATGGGCAATTACTGCCTATGATATTAATGATCATGGAGAAATAGTAGGAAAACAACACTATTGGAAAGGTAGTAGTACACAAGCGAGTCTCGCATTTAAGGTTTCTCCGATAGATTCTGATTTGGATGGAAACCCAGATATCTGGTATCAAGATAGTAATGGTGATGGAAAAAATGATTTAATGCAGGAACTCCCTGCTTTAGGGCTTGATCCTTTTAATTCAAATATTTACCGAGATTGTGCAATGGCACGTTCAATCAACAATGCTGGAATTATTGTCGGTTCATCGTTTGTTGATTATGGATCTTGTTATGACCGGGCAGTATATTGGGATCAGAATGGTGTCCATGATCTTGGTTCATGGGTTCTTGATGGGGTATCGGTTGCATATGCAATCAATGATCAAAATCAGATTGTTGGTTATTCACAGGTTTACTATACTCAATCAGATACTAGAACATCAAGTGCTTTTCTCTGGGATCAAGAAAACGGCATGATTGATTTAGGAGTCCTCCAACGAGAAAGTGGAACAATAACAACCTGTGATAGTGTTGGTTTTGATATTAACAATAAAGGTCAAATTATTGGTCTCTGTACTGTTGGAGATGATGTACGAACTCTATATTATTTTCTTTTGATTCCACTTGATACAAACCAAGACGGGCATCCAGATACTTGGTATTCCAATAGTAGCGGCCTCCCTCAAATGTTAGGCATCAATGATTTAATGATTAAGATACAACATGTGCCAGGTCTTTCAATACTCTATTCTGTGTTTTACCTTAATAACAAGATGCAGATGACTGGCACCTATACATCTTATGATGCAGTTTATTATTGTGTACTCATTCCGCATAAACTAGGGGATGTTAATCATGACGATGTAGTAAATTTTGATGATATTGATCCCTTTGTAGCAGCTATTGGAACAACAGAATATACTTTTCAAATGCTTTATCCATCGTGGAGATGGCATGCAGCTGATTGCAATAGGGATGGTTTTGTTGATTTTGCTGATATTGATCTATTTATTGGATTACTCTGTAATAATTAAAAAAATACTTAGTACTTATTGTTTATGCTCAATGAAAATGAACATAGTATGATTTTTTCGAATTTTTTCCAAACGTTCGATTTTTTTTCAAGAAGATATTTATACAAAAAATAGGATGAAAATAATGGTAAAAAAAATTTTATCTGTTAGGGGGAAAATAATACAAGATTCCAGCAAACCAGGTATGTACTGATAGATAAAATTTTTAGAAACAATAAAAATCCTGGAGGAAAAATAAGATGAAAACAAAAATAACAACACTACTTTTAGGGCTAGTACTAATCGCTACAACAATAGCAGTAGCAGGAACACAAAAATATAATCAATTGATTGAACCAGAAACCACACTTACTGATTGGTGGCCAATGTATCATCATGATTTAGCAAATCTTGGAGTATCAGGCTCTGCAACAGCACCAACAAATCTAACACAATGGGCTGTACCAATAAACACCTCAGCAGATTTTGATTCATCACCAGCTGTGTATAATGGTAAGGTCTATTTCGGATCAAATGATGGAAATCTCTACTGTGTAAACAGTGCTGATGGTTCAATGGTGTGGAGCTCTAGAACCGATGGTTTTATTACGTCATCACCAGCAGTAGCTGATGGAAAAGTATACGTTGGTTCTTATGATGCCAAGGTTTACTGTTTTGATGCACTCACTGGGACAAAGATATGGGAGTATACCACTGGTGCCTCTATTCAATACTCCTCACCTGCAGTATTCAATAATCGAGTCTACATAGGATCATTTGATAATAAAATCTACTGCCTTAATGCTACTGGAAACGGTGATGGTACTACAACAAAAATCTGGGATTACACAACGGGTGGACAGATTTATTCATCACCTGCTGTTGTTGATAATAAGGTTTATATTGGGTCCAATGATGGAAAAGTGTATTGTCTTGATGCAGTGACTGGAGTAAAGATTTGGCATTATACCACTGGAGGTGCTGTTCGATCTTCACCAACGATTGCTAATGCTAAAGTCTATTTCTTTTCTAACGACAATTATGCATATTGTGTGGATGCCATTGGATCAGGTGGATCAACAGCATTAATCTGGAAATATTTAGTTAGTGATTCTCGATGTCGACATGCACCAGCATTCTACAATGGTGATATGTTTTTTAGCACCAAAGGAAATCTGTATTGTCTTGATGGAAATGGTAATGGTGATGGAACAACTACTGAACATTGGGTTCAACCAATATCAGTTATGGGGCTTCTCCATTACTCAGCACCAGCGATTGCAGCAGGAAAAATCTATGCAGCAGCACCTGATGGAACAATTTCTTGTTTTGATGCAGTGACCGGTGAGTTTTTCTGGAAGATAACACTTGCAACAAAAATCTGGTCCTCACCCGCGATTGTTGATGGTTTCCTCTATGTCACCACTCCTGGTGCAAAGAATATTGTATGTCTTGGAAGAATCAATTTTGCACCACCAAAACCAGTAACACCAACCGGTGAACTCAATCCAGTTGTCCTCAAAGAATATACCTATACATCACAACCTGTTATTGACCCAGATGGTGATACTGTTCAGTATCAATTCGACTGGCATGCAGGAGGGTACCATATCTACAGTGAATGGTTACCAACACCTCAAGCAGCTTTTGCTTGGTGGAACCTAGGACAATATCAAATAAAAATCCGTGCACGTGACCCGTATTTCACGACACCATGGTCAGATCCACTCACCATCACAGTTATTAATAATGCGCCACATGCACCAACAATAACTGCACCTGACAAAGGAGCGGTAACCAAAGAATATGATTTTACTTTTGCAAGCCAAGATCCTGACAATCATCAAGTAACCTATCAGGTTAACTGGGGAGATGGATCCGCAGTTGATATCTTTGGCCCGTATAACTCAGGGCAAAGCATAACCGTGAAACATAAATGGAATATTGCCGGAACATATACAGTTATCATCAATGCAACTGATAGCTATTATACCAGTCAAAACAGCAATCATGTGATTACTATAAAAAATGTCGAACTTGAAATCGGAGAAATAACCGGTGGTTTGTTCAAAGTCTCAGCTCCTATCAAAAATAGTATTGATGTACCAGCAGATGCAATAAATGTGAAATGGAATATCACCCTGAGTGGTGGAGCTTTCATCTTCAAAGGAAAGGAAGCATCAGGAACCATAACATCACTTCCATCAGGAGACACGACACTTGCTCTTGACAAACCAATCTTTGGTTTTGGTGTTTGTACAATAACAGTTCGAGCAAAAGCAGACAACACTGAAGAAATACAAAAAGAAGCAGATGGATTTATTTTCCTCTTCTGGGTTTCAATCAAAAACCAGTAGACCTCCATCATCTTCTCTACTTTTTAAAAAGGATGTGAAAAAAATGAACAAAAAAATAATTATCAGCAGTATAAGTCTTGCAATCATGATGTTTCTTCCACTAACAACGGAGGCATCATTAGACGTTAAAACAACAGATAATTTTTCTTTTTTTTCAGATATACAACAACCTGATAATCAAATAAAAAAACCACTTACTGTTGATGTATCATCATTTACCACAACACTTGCATCAACAACACAAACACGAGCTAATCAAGCACCTGACTTTGCCTATGTCAAACTGCCAGCATTATTACAGTTTTCATATTATGATTATATGCCTGGGGGATATTTGACGCATCCAATACGCTATCAAACCCTCAACGGCCATGGTCAGTATCTCACTTTCCAAGCGCAAAACACAATTACCGGTAATCGACGACAATACTTCTCATATATACCGGAAAGCTATTCACCTCAGACTGGTCTTATCACTGGTCTTGATGAAAAACAAGGATTCGGCACAATCGATATTCACCCAGCAACAGGAAATGCCATCGCAAGTTGGCATAAAACCGACTATACTACTGCAATTACCTATGATGATTTTGATACCACTGATACACCGGGTCATTGGAAAAACCCTCTGAACATTCCCTTAACACCATCCATGCAGTACATCTGGCCAATCATACAAGTAGGGCCATCACCTCAAGGGACAGGCTATGTTCGTATCTATCAAGTTTCAAATAACGCTCAGCAACTCTCATCAGGTCTTCCCTGTGAAGATGTTCGCATCATGTATCTTGATGTACCAAACACCAATGGTGTTGATCTTTCAAGCATGCTTTCACTTTCAAACTGGCAAACTGTTACCGTGTTTTCAGAGTGGCGAGCAAAATCATGTCGACCATTCCAAGCTTTTGCTATTGACTATGCACATCCAGGACGCGTAGCATTCATTGGTGTTGCCACCTATCTTGAAGGAGATCTTGGTGACATGCCGGTAGAAGAAGGAGCATTTGTCTGGGAATCATATGATTATGGTACAACCTGGGATCCACAACATCTGTACTCAGATGGACCAACTGATTATTTCTACCGTGTTCAAAACCCAGGTTTCCAAGGTGCACCCACAGAGCTTGATGTAACTGCAGCTGGATACCACAGCACCGCAGTCTATGATATCGACGGTAACCTTCATTGGAGCTATATGCAATCGTATGGTTACTCAGATTCACAAGGTAGTTACTATTTTCCCTATTTTCTCCCACAGGCAGAAATGATCTGGAATGGTGCAAGTTTTACCTTTAGAGAAGTACCAGCACTCCAAGGAATTGATCCTTTATCAGGACATACTGTCCCCTGGTCAAACGGCGTTCTTTACCCAACTATTACCTGGAGCACTTATCCAACCTCCTCGGGGGCGGATATCTTTCATGAAAACACCCAGAAACAAGCGATAAACCAAGAAAGAAATTGGATGGTACACGTCTGGGTTGATGGAACCAAAAGCAAACTAGCCTCCGATGGTAATATGTCATATATAGAGTATCTCCAACGTCCAATTATTTCATGTTCAGTTTCAGGTGATAATGGAAAAACATGGTCTGAACCAATACCACTCACCGATGTTTTCAACCAAGAATATCCCTTCTATTCACAAATCACGGTCTATCCCTATATCAGTGATAAAATAATAGACCTTGGTGATAACTGGGGGTTACTGTCCATGTATTATTTCTCTGATTGGTCATTTGGATCAAAAGTCCAAGGATCTGGAGATAATCTCGGCGGAGAAATCATGTACTGTGCTGTCAAAATTAAGTTCCCAGAACCAAGTCCATTAACTGTTGATGCTCGGGGTCCATACACTGGTGAAACTGGTACACCGATACGTTTTGGTGGCGATGTTTTCGGTGGTATAGCACCCTATACGTATTCATGGAATTTTGGGAACGGCCAGACATCAAATGAGAAAAACCCACAGTATACTTATATCACTCCGGGAACCTATACTGCGACCTTAACGGTTACGGATTCCTCAAACCCGCCACAAACACAAAGCGACACAGCAACAGTAACAGTAACACAAGCTGAATGTCCAATCACCATCACAGTAACTGGTGGCATTGGACTTAGTTTGAATATCAAGAACACTGGTGATGTAACACTTTCAGATGTTGCATGGGATATCAATTTCACCGGTGGGTTCATCTTTCCAAAACAAAAATCTGGGACAATCGCAACACTTCCAGCACAAACAGAAGAGACAATAAAGATATTTGTTCTCGGATTCGGAAAGACAACGATTACACTTCATGTAGGATGCGCAACAAAAGAACAACCAGCGACTGTTTTCCTTATATTTGTTAAAATATAAAAACTGGGAAAAAACACTACCTCGACTCCCTGTGTAGATATTTGTGTCAAATCTACACCTCTTCTTTTTTTTTCGAATTTTTTCCAAACGTTCGATTTTTTTTCAAGAAACTAGTTAAAATATTAATTTCATAAAAATCTACAATTAAAAAGATTTTTGTGGGGGAAAACATGAGAAATAAAATAATCATCTTATTGGTAAGCATTTGTTGTATATCTTCAACAGTGCTTGGTGCCGGCCTATTACAACAAGAATCAAATGATAAAAGACAAACATCTCTTTCTGATTGGTGGCCAATGTTTGGGCATGATGCAGCAAACACGCGGCTTTCTCAAACATCTGATTTTACTGCAGAAAATGCACGAGTCATCTGGAATTATCCGATTGGCATCATGGTTGGATCTTCACCTGTAGTCACTGATGATAAAGTATATATTGGAGTACAGGGGACTGGCCAGACCCTGATCTGTATTGATGCATTGACAGGAAATCTCTTATGGCAGAATACAACATATCAAACAGTATATATGACGCCAACCATTGCTGATAACAAGGTTTACGTCGGATCATATGATAAAAAAATATATTGTTTTGATGCAACTACCGGACAGCGGCTATGGGTATCAAGCATGATGGGCGATGTTCCTTATGGTCATTCACCCAAAATCTACAATAACAACCTCCTAGTGGGTTCAAAAGATAAGAAACTGTGGTGTTTCAACATAAACACAGGTGCAACTCTCTGGACATCCCCTCCATTAGATGGATGGGTTGGAACCACTGGTCTTTACAACGGCTATGTATATTTTGGTACATATAGCAGTAGCGGTGCTGCTGGAGGAACAGTATACTGTTTCGATGCAGATCCTTCTGATGGAATTGATGAAGGAATCGATGATCCTACGAGTGCTACCTATGATTTAGTATGGAGTTATCAGACAGAGAATATCAAAATTACCTCTTCACCAGCGATAAGTAATGATCGAGTGTACATTGCATCGCAAGATTCAAAAATCTATTGTTTTGATGCAACACCAGATGATAACAATGACGGCATCATTGATGCTTTAGATATTGATGAAGGTATCAATGATCCTGATCCTATCCCATCAACAAAATATGATATGATCTGGTCATATACCACAGGTGGAGCGATTGTCTCATCCCCAGCGCTTTTTACAAATCAAGTTTTTATTCCAGCAAATGACAAAAAATTATACTGCTTAAATGCAGAAACCGGCATCCTTATTTGGGAGAAAACACTTCCAGTGACAGCACCCTTAGTACAAGGATGTCCATCAATTTTTCAAACAGGAAAAATCATATTACCACTTGGTGCTGAAAAAAAACTCATCTGCCTTGATGCAAATAATTACGGACAAGAACTCTGGAATTATTCTTTCAATTACACCTCGATGAGCCAATCACCAGCAATTGGAACAGATGGCACCATCTACCTAGGTTTTCATACTTTGCTGCTTGCCTTTGGACCGAATAAAAAACCACAAACCCCACAGCAACCAAGCGGTCCAACTACCGGAATAGTTGGCGCCTCATATCAATTTTCAACGGTAGCAACAGACCCTGATGGAGATATGATACGATATGCATGGGATTGGGGCGATGGAACTCCTCTGCAATGGACAGCATATTATGCTTCTGGGACTCCTGTTGAACTTTCTCATACCTATGAAACCGTCGGAACCTATCAAATAAAGGTGAAAGCACAAGACATTAATACTGGTGAAAGTGACTTTTCTGATCCTCTCGAAATCATCATTAGTAATACACCTCCAACTCAACCTGTTGTTACAGGTCCTCAGGAAGGACTGCCACAGACGACGTATACATTTATCGTGAGTGCGACTGATGAAGATACTCATCAAATTCGATTTATCTGCGACTGGGGTGATGGGAGTCCTTTTATTTTGACTGAGTATGTTGATCCAGGAACACTCGTAAAAATAACGCATGCATGGCAGCAGAAAGGAACCTACAACATCCGGGTAAAAGCAAACGATTCCTACGGTGCAGAAAGCCCCTGGTCAGACATAAAACCAATCACGATTAAAGCCCCTGCAGAACTCAGCATTACTAATATTCATGGAGGCGGTTTCTTTGGTCAAGGATTCCTGACCATGTTTGGATTGAAAAAAATATTTGCTGATCTGAGTAATACTGGTGAAACAGCAGCGTATAATATAACTTGGAAAATTATTTTGAGTGGTTCTGCAACAATCCTCAAAGGTCAAACACAAACAGGGACACTTCCACTTCTTGGACCTGGAGAAGAAAGTACCCTATTAAATGATCCTATCGTTGGTTTTGGATCGATCAATATTACGATTACTGCACAAGCAGAAAACACCGATGAAACACGAATAAAAACAACAGGATATCTCTTAGGACCACTGATCTATGTCAAGGAACTCCCATAAGAACATCTCTTCTTTCTCTAATCTTTTCGAATTTTTTCCAAACGTTCGATTTTTTTTCAAGAAGAATATTAAATATAAAATGTGTACTATTAATATAAAAAAGAGGTAAAAAAATGATAACAAGAAAAACACAGATAGGTTTTTGTTTTTTGTTAGCTGGGTTGTTCTTTTTGCAAATATCTTTGTCTGTTACAACTAGTCAAAGTACAATCAGCATTAATAGTGAAAAAGAACAACAAGAACAATTATTATTTTCTCCGATGGATTTTACTAGATACCCATATACTGATCGTATCAGTGTAAATGCAAATGGTTCACAAGGAATATACAGTATGGGAGGATCTAAAGTATCAGTGATTTCAGCAAATGGACGTTATATCGCATTTTCAAGTAATGTACTTGCACCAAATCCCTCATCTAATTGGTATGAACGGTGGCCGTATCATGTCTATGTTCGCGATAGAGATTACGATAACAATGGAATCTTTGATGAACCCGGTCCAAACAAGACAACAACAATCCTTATTAGTAAAACAGATGCAGGGGTTCCAGGAAATCTTGATAGCGGATATAGTGAATACGGTACAGAAGTTATTGGAAATATCAATGGTATTGATATCTCTAGTGATGGTCGTTATGTTGCGTTTATTAGTGCGGCTACAAATTTTTATGGTTCGCAAGCAACCGGTGGCCCTTTCCATGTGTATGTTGTAGATCGTGATGTTGATAACGATAGTTGTTTCGATGAAATTGGTTTTACCCATCTTCAACTTATCGACGAAGATTATTACCAAAATTGTCCAGGATATCAAGGTGCAACAGGAGTTTCAATTTCAGATAATGGACTGTATGTTCTTTTTGGTTCTACGTCAAGAGATATGATGCCTGATAATTATTCTCATTATCTTACATCAAAGCAACTTATTTTACAAAATCGAAGCCGAATTAAAGGTCAATTTGGGTGGCGTATCCGATTGACTCTTCCAGATTATGAAAATGCTGATAGTTTTTCTATATCAAAAAATGGTAAGTATGTTGTTTATGAAAAGCACATTGTTTTTCCCCAATCAGATAAACTTTTGTTATACAACCGGCTTACTAACCAAATTCAAAGACTAGATATTAACCAAACTGGGCAGTTTGCCAATGCTCAATGTACCAATCCTACGATCTCTGAAAATGGCAGATTTATCTGTTTTTTAAGTTGTGCAAGTAATCTTGTTTCAGGTGATACCAATGGGCAGCCTACCCTTGACTATGGTAACGATGTTTTTGTTCTCGACCGAGATGCAAATAATAACGGAATATTTGATGAACAAAACGATAGAAAGATCGTAAGAGTCAGTGTTAACTCAAATGGTGAACAACAGCACGGTGTACCAAGCTCAACAACAATTGGGTATTCAGCTCAAATTTCAGCAGATGGGCGATATGTCTGTTTTACTAGCTCAGCTTCAAATCTTGTTCCTAATGATACCAATGATGTAACAGATGTATTTTTACATGATTGTATACTTGGAACGACACATCTGATGAGTGTTAGCACAAGCGGCGTACAAAGTCTATTCTCTTCTGATTTACCGTCGGTTTCAAGATATGGAATGGATATCGTGTTTACCACAAAAGGGTCTTTTATTCCTGGTGATACCAATGAATTAAAGGATATTTACTTGCGATCAAATTATCGTTTAGGTGATGTTAACAACGATAAACGAGTAGATTTTTTTGATATTGATCCTTTTGTAGCAGCATTAAACGGTCCAGATAGTTTTTATTCACAATATCCGATGGGTATGTTTCTTGCAGCTGATACAAATCAAGATGGAACAATAGATTTTCTTGATATCGATCTATTTGTCAATCTTTTCCAAAATTAATTTTTTTTTGCTCAGTTCTGTAAATTTTAAACAAAATAACCTATGTTACTCATCGTTTTTTTAAATTATGATTTGAAAAATACTTAATGTTGTCAATATCTATTAATCCAATAATTCGTAAGGAATAGTATTTCTTTCAAAATAAATATCACTCCTATGAATAATTTAATTTATATGTAATTTTTTCTTTCGAATTTTTTCCAAATATTCGAATTTTTTTCAAATATATATATTAAGTAGAATTAACTTAATTTTGTATGAGGAAAACTCATGAACACAAAACAAAATAAAAAATTATGTACGCTCGTATTTTTTGGTGTAATGTTTCAAACAATGATTCTATCATCATATCTTATCCCTATAAATACAACTGTTGTTGGTTGTGACGGAGATCATAATCATATAGATCATAATCATATCGATTCTACAATTGCTGATGTAAGTAACCAACATTTTGATTATTTTTCTCTTGACACAATCCAAGGATTTTACCTTTTATTCGATTCAAAACTAAATTAACATTTTCTTTGATCAACTGAAAAAAAAGAAGAGAAGGATATATGAAAATAGGAGGAAAAAATATGAAATGGAATACTACAATAAAAACCATATTATGTATAGTAGGGGTTGTATTGAGCATGACACTGCTCATAAGAGAAACAACGTTTATCACTGCAGCACAGCTGCCACCAGGCCCGATACAACCGTACGGAACAGGGCCAACTGGCGGTCTAGTATGGGTTCGAGTCTGGGATGTTAATACCACTGTAAAAGCACCTCATCATCCATGGGGGTATTATTGGGATCAGGGCAATTACATTCTCATGCCGAATGGCTATTGGTATACATATCGTTGGGTTTTAATGGTTATCGAGGTTGACCATTAATTATTGTCCTGAATAAATTTAATGCAAACGAAACATCGAAATCTCATGCATCTTACACACCGATGGCGCAGTGGGAAGTATTTACACACAATTGGTAAATCTTTTATTCATTTATCCTGGGTATAAGGGCGTGATCCCTTCTTCAGTTTCATTGATTAGGATATGAGCATATGAAAAAAAACAAGAAAAATTTAAATCGAATATTGGGCAGTTGTATACTTATTTGTTTCATTGTACTCTTAATTCAACCAACTGGTTTTTCAGAGCAGTCAGGCTATGCAACTCTCATTATCTATAAAAATAATATTGATAATGTTGTTATCAAAGAAGGTATTGTACCATATGATAGTAATATGTCAGCATACCAAGTTGGTTATGCAATCTATGACCGTTACACACATCAGTTCATTGGCATCAGACTAATATTAACATAAACAATTAATTGATTTTCCAACAGCTAGAGATAAATTATTTATACACCAAAGAGAATCCTAAACAGTACTGGGATGTTAACAATCAAACCTTAATTACAAACTATTGTAAAAAATAATAAAAGAATTATTAGATGTATTCCAACTCTGTGAAAGAGGGGATGATGAGGATGCAAAAAAAAAGAACAATACTGTTATTAGTACTAGTCTTAGCGCAAAGTATTTTTCTAAATACGATATCAGCTGATAACGAAACTGATGTACAATGGCCAATGTATCATCATGATGCAGCTCATCAGGGTTACACTACGTCTTCATCACCGAATAACATACTTAAATGGAGCACCGAAATCAATGCAAGTCAAATTCTTTCATCACCAGCAGTAGTTGATGGTTATGTTTATTTTGGGGCATCTGATGGAAAACTCTACTGCCTCGCTGCACGCAATGGCCAGATCATTTGGACCTATACTACAGCTGGAGCAATAAAATCATCTCCTGCTGTTGTTTCAAATAAAGTCTATTTCGGCTCAACCGACGGCGTAGTATATTGTCTTGACGCAGCAACTGGTTCTTTGATTTGGTCGTATAAAACACAGGATATGATCGATGTCTCGTCACCTGTCGTTGCCGGCAATCGAGTCTATATCGGTTCTTGTGATATGCAGATATATTGTTTAGATGCATTTGATGGGAGATGTATCTGGAGTTTTCAAACACAAGGAGTAATTTATTCCTCTCCTGCTGTTGTCAATAACCGAGTATACATAGGTTCAAATGATAAAAATATGTATTGCCTAGATGCAATAGGAAACGGAGATGGAACAACCAATACTATTTGGATATATACCGCAGGACATTCCATTCGTACCACTCCAACTATTGCCAGTGGTAAAGTCTTTTTTGGGTGCTATGATAATCACATTTATTGTGTTGATGCACAGGGTGATGGAACCGGCGGAACAACACTCCTATGGAAATATCGATATGGTGATTTCAGGATGCGATCGTCTCCAGCTTTTTTTAATGACAAAGTGTTCGTCTATGGTTTTGACAGTGTGTATTGCTTAGATGCAAACGGGCTGAGCAACGGAACGGGAAAGCTTATCTGGAAAACATCGCTTGGAACCATGGGTGCTCCAGCGTATTCTTCACCTGCAATAACCAATGATTTTGTCTATGTTGGAGACAGTGTTGGGTTAAAATTTTACTGTCTTTACATCAACAACGGTTCAATTGCCTGGAGCGTAGAAAAAGGAACAGTGTATACATCTCCAGCAATTGTTGACGGTTCAGTTTTTTTCGCAGCAACACCACAATACAGCTCCCGTACAATCTTCTACTGTTATGGCAGATTAAATAATGCACCATCAACACCAAATCAACCAAACGGACCAGCCACAGGTTCAGTAAATACCGATATCTCTTTTACTATTTCTTCAGTTATGGATCCTGATGGTGATACGGTTGAATATCAATTCGACTGGGGTGATGGATCCTATAGTTTCTGGGGTACTGATACCTCAGCATCACATCGATGGGTACAACAGGGAACCTATGCTGTTCGAATCCGTGCACGCGATAAACCACCCCAACATGAAAGCAGCTGGTCAGATCCTATTTTGATTCATATTCAAACTCAAAAACCAAAACTATCTATCTCATGTCCTTCATCGATTATTGCGGGAGGAGAATTCACCGTGATTGTCACGGCAGATGCGATACCAGTACAAGCAGCATCGGTTGAATTCAACAACCAGATACTTCCAACAGATACATTTGGAAAAGCAACATTTACTGCACCCCTGGTCTCAAAAGTAACAGATTTTCTGATATCTGTATCTCATCCGGAATATACCGCAAGTTCGAAGATGGTAAAAGTTTTAAAAGAGAAACAACGACAAGGATGGATTTACGGTGTTGTTACCGATGGAACTATGGTAGTATCTAATGTTTCAATACAAATCACCAACGAATATCAAAGGTGGACGACCACAACGGATTCCGAAGGTGTATATTATCGAGCAGTTCCTCCTGGAATTTACACCGTTACCGCGATCAAATCACAGTATCTATCAACATCTTATCCACAGATTGAAATTGTTGAAAATGTTGCAATTGATCTTAATTTTAATCTGCAACGGATAATAAGTCCAGAGCTACCGTCAACGAGTACAGATGATACTAAGGCCTTGGTAGAAAAAGTTGTACAAACTGCCATTAATGAAGGATATGTTGCAGCAAAGATATTACTTTTTTCAACAGAGGAAAAAACATCCCCTTTCATTGAATACTATCTTGATGAATTTCAGGTCAAACCTCAGGAAACTGATAAACTACTGTCTTTTACTGTAGCTGGGGATGAGAATTCATCGAAAACATTTTTCCTTGTTTTTATCGGAAAGAATATCACAACACATCCTCATGATTTAATCGTTCATTTTGACGATCACATTCTTGAAAAAATGTCGATCGATGAGTTTTTACATCCTGAACAAACACAGGGAGTAAAATACCTCATTCTAACTACGGATGAGGGAAACTATGTTGTTATTCATGTTGATACTTTTAGTGAACATACGATTACGATTGCTACAAATCTTCTGACAGGAATTACAATAGTCGTTTTATACATCCTGTTTTCGGTACTCATTGGATTCGTTCTTATCTGTCCTGCGGTTCTGAGTTCATTGTACACGACATATTTGAAGAAAAGGAGATAAATATGCAACTGATCAGTATTTTTGTCAATGCTTGTATAACCATATTATCAGCCGGGCTTCTCATTATATCTTTACTCAGTTATAAAAAAAAGAACAACAGAAACCTCCTTTTTTTAACCATAGCATTCATATTCTTCTTTTTCAAAGGCATCATCTTAAGTTTATCCCTGATGTATCTCACGTTTCAAGAAATTATCTTAGACCCACTTTTTGGGTTTTTTGATGTCCTAATTCTTGCTTTTCTCTTCATATCAACCCTAAAGAGACAACGCTATGTCGAAACAGCTTGAATACCATAAACAAAAAATCTACGTATGTCTTCAAGAGCATCCAGGATTACATATCAGTAAAATAGCAGAGACGATCGGCATCAATATCTCATTGTTAAAAATCATTATTGAAGAAATGATAAACGATGGGTTGTTGCTGGCTTTTGAGGATGCAGGGTTTAAACGATATTATGTCAATGGCCAACATGAGAAACCTCATGCTCAAAAAATGAATGATATCCGGAAAAAAATCTACATGCTCGTTGCCGAACAGCCGGGTTTAAACCTTACAACGATTGCAGAAATGCTCAACATGCGGATATCATTAGCAGAATATCATCTTTTTCTCTTAGAAAAAAATGGTTTGATCCAAGGTCAGAAAGATACAGGGTTTAAACGATATTATGTCAAAGATGCGACGATTCGATCAGAAGATCGAATATTATTAGGATTACTTCGACAAGAAATCCCGCTAAAGATCATCCTCCTTCTTTTGAAGCATAAAACCTTGCAACACAAAGATATTTTGCAACATTTTGATTTAGCACCGTCAACATTAACCTATCATATTAATAAGCTGTTAAAAGAAGGCATTATTGATGTGCAAACCTTTGGCACTGAAAAAGGATATTTTTTAAAAAATAAGACCGCTATTGTTGCCTTTCTTACCAAATATAATCTTAATAAAATGATTGAAACTTTTTCAGATACATGGGATGATCTATCGTATGATATTTAACTCTGAGGTTGATGTAGTGGTTTATGAAACTCAAACAGCAACCTACTGATTTCATCGTCCAAGAATTATCCAATATCCAGATATCAGATACTGAAAAAAAATATTCGATTTACCTCTTAGAAAAACAAGAACTTGATACTTTTTCAGCACTCAAATATCTTTCAAACCAACTCAACATCCCGCTGTTTGACATTGGTTATGCAGGACTGAAAGATAAACATGCACTCACCAGACAATATATCTCGATTCCTACGCAGGATACAGTTGATTTTTCAAAAATTCCACAGATACATCTAACGTTTCTCGGGTATTCTGATACAAAAATCAAAATCGGAGATTTAACCGGAAATCATTTTACGATAACGGTTCGAGATATCCGTTCAAAAGAAATACACAAAATCCTGCAACGCGCACAATCCATTTCTGTTGATGGTATACCTAACTATTTTGATTCACAGCGATTCGGGAGTGTTCTTCATCAGGATTTCATCATACGGCAGGTCATCAACAATAACTTTGAGCATGCAGTCAAAATGTATCTCACAGAATATCTTAAATCAGAGTCAAAAAGAATCAAAAACATCAAACGAACCATCCTTGATCATTGGAAGACGCTTGAGAATCTTACTATCCGAGAGAAACAATTCGCGGTTGTGATTCATGAGTATCAACAGACACGATCCTGGGAGAAAGCATATAAGAAAATACCAGCACACCTCCGAGAACTTTACGTCAATGCGTATCAAAGCTATCTCTGGAATGAATGTATTAAAGAACTGTTAAAAAAACACGTCAACAAGCAACAACTATTCTCAGTTGAATACCCACTGGGATCTTTGCTTTTTTATACTATGCTTACCAAACAAGAAAAAGAAAATCTACCAGAAACCTTTCAAACAATCAGTAACACGGCATCGTTTTTAGACCATGAACAGCCGATTGTTCAAACGATTCTCGCTCGCCAAAGCCTTACATTACAACATTTCGACATCTATCAAAAAACAGGGAATTTTTTTAAACCACGAGCACGACCAGTTATTGTGTATCCTGCTGATTTTTTCCTCTCAGAACCAAGTATCGATGAGCTCAACACATCATCACAGCAACCACGATATAAGATACAACTTTCCTTTTCACTTCCCAAAGGAAGCTATGCAACAATTGTTACAAAGAAAATCTTTGGGCACTAGTCAACAACGGCGTTTTCGCCGATGTTTTTTTTCTTCCTGTTCAACTGCTTCAGCAAGGCTTATTTCTCCTTTTAAAACCTGTACTGCTCGTTTCTCAGAGATCGTGAAACGACCATCGGAAAGCTGCCTGCTTTTTCGCTGTACATTTTTAACAGAACCTTTTGATAATTCCAAGGGAAGCTTTTGTTGCACCCGGCCCCCTGATAAAAGAGCGATCGCTGCAGCTGCTTCACCATCACGTTCACACCGTGCTTTTTGTACAGACGATGTTGTTTTTGTCTCATCAACAATTTCGATCGGTATTTCAAAATGTATTAACGAATTGATAATTCGATTTCGAATAAGAATTGACCCATGGCCAATCCGAATACAGGTTTCTTTCGAAGGATAGATCTTCAAAAGCCAACGCATCACCTCTGATACCTTTTCAGGATACTCCACTTGTAACTTCTGCAGTAGAATCCCATCGCCAACAACAGCAACACCAGGTCGTTCTCCAGGATCAATACCAATAAAGAGATGCGTATACAACTCCTTGCCAGTTAGCATCTGTAATGCAACATCGATTGCATGGTCAACTGAATCAAAACTATCAACAGCAACAACCTTCTCAGCAGAGATTCCTTTTCGTTCACGTTCAGAGGTTAAAATCACCTTAATCCGATCAGGAACATCAACGGGTATCGAAAGAACAACATACGCAAGTTTTCTTCTTTTTAACAAAGAGATAATATCGTGATACAATGAAAAATCCTTTGTATATACTCCGAGTGTTTTCATTCAAAAAACAATCTTCAAAGAAGATTAAATAGATTTCGAACGTATTCCTTTTTGTTATTGTCCGATCAATGGGACTCCTCTGATATAGTTGCCGGTAAATAACAGAATCGCGCTGATGAGTAATATTGACCATACTACTCCATTCCATCGGATCACTTTTTCCCCATCAAGAGGGCCAAAAGGCAACAGGTTAAATACAGCAAGAACCGCATTGATCATCGAAATGAAAATCATAACAAACCCCAGATTAATTGAATCAATGGTCACTTCAAACAGCTGATATGATAAAATGAAGGTGATCGCTGCTGTCAAAATATTTGCAAGGGGACCAAATGCAGCAATTCTCCCTGTTTCAAATGATCGAGTACCACCACGAAACATCACAGCACCAGGTGCAGCAAATGTAAAACCAGTACATACTGCAGTTACCACTGACAATAGCAGACCTAAGGGATACATACGAAACTCAGACCACATGCCATATTTCTGCGCCATAAATTTATGCGCCAATTCATGGAAAAAAAATGCGCTTAAGATACTGAAAAATGCTACGAGCAGTGCAACCGGCATATTCTCAAGATGTTGAAACCCAAACAGCAGACTGTTTCCTGAAAAAACAAATGAAAACGCACAGGTTAAAACAACAATTGCAATCGCCAGATGGAGAAGTTCTGTTCTGCTAAACGATCCTGGTTTTCCTGTATCAAGCTCTCCAGTTGGAATATACATATACTCACGAGGCGATAAAGCAGAGAACCCGGTGTATTTCTTTTGTTCTATGATACGTCATCCCTCTCAGCATCAACCAAATCTTTACATTTTTTTTATTGAAGTCCAAGACTCAGAATCCATGGCAAAGCAACAATCGTTCCAATCATACTTCCGAGATTTGAAAGAGCAACAACCATCAGCAATCGAATTACTTTATTGTTAAAAAAATCTTTCATCGATTCAATTTTGCTTAGATTCTGAAAATCTTTAATTACCGGTGGTCTGAGTTTTGCTTCAACCAAACCCGCAAACCAACCAGGGGCAAAAAAAGGTTCAAGCGAAGTAAATGGTGCCGCAAGAAAAGCAACACCTGCAGATAAAGGATGCCCGCGAGCAAGGAGGACGCCACCTGCTGATAATACTCCATGAATCAAAAACCACCACAGAAAAATCTTCCCGATGTCAGCCCAAGCAGCTTCACCACGGGACATAAGAAGCCAGATAATCACAGAGGCAAAAAGCACTGGGATGGCAACAGCAAAAGCTTTGCCAAGATTTATTTTTTTTTTCGGAATCTGTTCAAGTTCTTTCACATCCACAGTACTTGCTTGTTCAAGATACTGTTTAATACCTTGTAGGTGACCAGCACCAACTACTGCGACAACACGTCCTTTTTTACTTGCTTCGTGGATTTTCTGCGCAATATATTGATCTCGTTCGTCAATAAGAACTTTTGAAACACTTGGTGCAAGTTCACCAAATTCTTTCAGCATCGTTGAAATGACATCTTCATGCATGAGTTGTTGCAGATCAACATCGTTAAGATCTTCTTCAGTATAGCCAACGACTGCTTTTAGCAGCTCCCATGCTAATCGACATTTTTCAAAAAACCCCATTTTCCGCCAAGATCGTTTCAGAGTTATTGTAATATCTCGGTCAACCAATGCTATTTCAATACCCTGTTTTTTTGCTTCGTCAATAGCTGCAATCATTTCAGAACCAGGTTCAACACCAGTTTCTCTTCCGAGACGGCGCTGAATTGAAGCAAGAAACGTCTGCGCCAACACAACATATGCTTTATTTCCTTTAAGTAGATGTGTTACCGGCGTGTTTTCCCATGTGTCCTTCTCAGTTAATGCTTTAAAACGACTTTGGCAGAGTTCAACGGCAACCACCGAGGGTTTATACTTTTCAATCGCTGCTTGAACTTCTGCAACGCTTTCTTTTGAGATATGCGCAGTTCCAATAAGAATAATTGCATCACGAACGATTATTTCCACGGCAAACCACTTTGTAAAAAGAGACAACAAAAACAGGTTGAAAAACTTATTTAAATTTCTGCTTCGAAATCTTCAACTGTTGCAGTGAATTCTTCATCAGATTTGATTTTTCCCTGATTTTTCAGGATTTCACGGGTAAGCAACCAGTAAATTAATGCAAGCGCCCGACGGCCTTTATTATTGGTTGGAATCACGACGTCGATATACTTAGTTTCATTATTTGTATCGCAGAGAGCAAGAACTGGGATTCCAATATTTTTCGCCTCGTGCAGAGCTTGTATATCGGTTAACGGGTCGGTAAGAAGGATAATTTCTGGCTCAAAAAACTCTTTTGAATTTGGATTGGTTAACGTCCCAGGATTAAATCGACCATCAACCACACGAATCCCGGTCAACTCACCAAGCTTTCGAACCGGTTTATGACCATATTGTCGGACTGACACTGCTAAAATACGTGCAGGATCATATTTTGCTAAAAGCTTCGCCGCACTGCGAATCCGTTCATCGGTTTTTTTCACATCGATAATGTACAAACCATCATTTCGTACTTTATAGATAAACTCAAGAATATCAGCTGTTTTTTGTCGTGTACCAATATGGACACCGGACGTCATATACGTCTCTTCAGATACAAGCATAGCTCCGTTGTTATCCTGATGAGGTTGTTGTTCATCCATAGGTAATCAAATCCTTTTGTTTTATTATTTCTTACGTCGAACTGTAATTGGGATCGCTCCTTCTTCAAATTCAAGCATTGCAATACGAACGGGGTCAATCATGTCCTTAGGAAGTTTTGTCAGTGTTGATGGAGCACCCATGGAAATTTGTAATGCTCGAGCACCAATGATCCGTGCTTTTTCATAGCGGGTGTACTCCATGGTATTCCTCCGATACTTTTTTAGATATTGAAATCGTAGAAGCACCAAATATACGAAACATTTAAAAAGGTTACCCCTAAGTCAGTACCTCCGAAAGTAAAGTATAGCAGGCATCCAAACACGTTAAAACAACATGAAAGACCACATTTCTAGTTGATTTATATGGCATTATACTAGAACTACAGGTTTAAAATATGGATGTGATACCAAAAAATACCAGATAGAAAACTATTCTAAACTAATAAAAACGTAAAAATAAGTCAGGAAATAAGTTATATCATCCCCCTGGATCAATAGTATACAACACAGTACCAAAGTATTTTGATGTAAGTAGATGATACTCTTTTACTACACCAAATAAGGCAAGCCAGATAAGGATATCTGCCAGAATCCACAAATTGTAGAGTAACACAGAGAACATGAAGTAAAATAATCGTATCAAATAGTTCTTTGATGTTGTTTTTGGGAGATAGGAGTGTTTCTTTACTCTGTAGCTTGTTTCTATTCCCCATCTTTTTCCATAGAGAGCAGACAGTCTTTCAGATAAGTTGACATCGTTCTCATTGTATTCTTCATTGGTGGCAAACCCTCGCTTCTCCTTAACACCATTCTCTAGTTCCTCTTCTACAATAACCAAGTTAAAAGTAACATCTTTCATTTCAAAACCCGTTATTATCGAAGGTGCAGTAGTGACTCTCAATGTATCCTTGACCGTTGAATATTGGGTACAAGGCATCAGATATTTTAGATTGAAACTATCGAGTACTTTGATTGCGTTAGAATCGCAGAATCCACGGTCAACATATACTCTTCGTATCTTGATGCGTTCCAATGCATAATTCAATAGTTTTCTAAGAGTGGCATCTTTGGTATCAAATGGTCCTATAGGTAACGCAAGAAGGGTGAAGCGTCTTCCTGCTTCTACGATATTTATAGTGGCGAACTTGTAGCATTTTGATGTTCCACGATCAGGTTCTTTACCGACAACCATCGGTGTACCACGGTCGCCGTAGAAGTACCATTCCGTGAAATCAATAGCAACATCATCGTGTTTTCTGATGTCGAAGAGGTTTATTTTTCGTGCCATCTCCCAGACAATTTCGAATAATGTAATGAACATTTGATGAATTTTATCCTTGTCAGAGTATTGCTTTAGATGATATAATAATGTGTCTGCATCAGGGTTATCCTCTCCTCGTAGTTCCTTGTATGTTTTACTTCCGTTCTCAGCGAAATCACGAGTCATCCCCATATGAATAAGGAGATCCAAGAATTGATTCTTCTTGTATAAAGTGTTGTTTTTCAAATTCAGATTGATGAATGGTGCAAACCGTTTCTTGAACAACCTACAGATTTCTTTGGTTTTGTCGTTCTTTTTGAGTCTTTGATTTCGTTCTTTTGTCTCCTTTATTTGTTTCTCTGGTGTGAAGGTTTTAACATCAAGGAGAATACCAAATTTTTCCGAAATCTCTTCTATCTTTTTTGCTGTGAAATCAATGAGTTCTTTTGTTTCATCATCTAAGATGTGGTTAACAAAATAGCCTATCTGTGTTCGGTCTGGTGTCTTACTAAAGCCCAGTTTGAATTTTTCAGAAGGATTTCTGTTGAGATATTTTGTTAGTTTGGTATGGAATTTTATGCCTTTGAGTTTCTGGAATAAAACAAGTTTCAAGATTGATTCGTAGGAGAATTTGATCTTTCGATATTTGCGAACTTGGAACAAAGTTACATTGAATGCTTTTATGAAGTCAGCTATCTTGATATTCTTTTTGTCTTTGAACTTCTCGAAGGTTTTATAAATCTCCAGCTCTATGTTTTCTCTGGAGATAGTTCGATTGCCTGGCCGCATTCGATTGTCTCCAGCCTAAAGGGAGATACAAGCTCCCTTTCGGCACTTATACCCTTATACACCTATATATCTTATGGATATATAAATTTTACCCTTAAGGGTAAAAGTATATAAACCTCTATTTCGATTAATTGTTGATAACCATGGGAGCGATCAAAATAATTCTTCCAGATGACCTTGAAGAGGAATTTCGTAGTGAGGTCTTTAAAAGCAAAGGGATGAAAAAAGGTAATATTACACTGGCTATAGAAGAGGCTGTAAAGATGTGGATTGAATCAGAACGACAAAAGCGGAGTGATGCAGCGAAAAAAGCTTGGGAAACAAGAAGTAAAAAACAATAGAAATAACAAAGATAGATATGGGTGAAGTTGAAAAACACACTCAAATGAAGCATCGTTTACTTGGTAATTATCTTAAAATTTGTACAAGCAGGGTGAAAAGCCAGAGAAGCCATGATTTTGTAGTTGTTGATTTATACGCAAATGATGGAGTTGCATATTGGCCCGATGGAGACGAAATGTGGGAAGGATCTGCACAAATAATAGCAAAATGGGTATCAACAGCTGGAGAAAGAGCTTATTGCATTTTAAATGAAAGAGATAAAACGCTTATTGAAAAACTAAAAGAAAATACTAAACAATATCAAAGCGTCATAAAAGAGATATTAACAGAGGATGCTAACGTAATTCACAAATATATCTTAAAAAAATATATACCACTCGATGCACATTCAATCTTTTTATTAGATCCATATAATCATAGTGAGTTAAAATTCTCAACTATCAAAACTATTGCTGAACATTGTAAAGAAGATATTTATCGTGGGGAATCTTTTATTAGACGACCTGAACTGATAATTAACCTACCTACTTTTACAATCATAAAAAGTAAAACTCAAAATCCCCAACTCATTACTGATTTTCTAGGTACAGATGAATTGATACAAGAGTTGGAAAAAGCAGAGAAAGAGAATGCATCGCAACCAGAAACCATATTGAATGTATTTAAAAAACAGTTAAAACGATATTATCCTGAAGATGGAATAATCCCTATTGAAATAAGAACATTAGAAGCAAATGCCCCCATTTATTATCTTATTTTTACTGCTACACATCCTTTAGCAAAAACAATTCAAAGAACATTTGAGGATTGGGTAAAAAAGACGCTAAAAGAGTTTCGTAGAGAAGGATTTGCATTGAAGCTTATCGCAGAAGCAAAGAGAAAACATTTAACCTCTCTTGACAAATGGAATAACTGATTACTGATTAGAGAATACAGTTGCATTTTATTTTTCTATAGTCTAACCATAGTTGATTCCATATATCTATTGTCTCTTTACAAAGTGCTATATTTTTGTAATTAAACCTGTTTTGTAGATAATCGATGATATTTGAGTACATTGCTATACGATGTTCAGTGCTGATTTTCTTGCCCCAGTTACTTGTTTCAGTAAGATATTTTGTCCATGAAGTATCAAGAGAGTTGTTGATAGTGGATTGTAAACCTCGAAGTGATCCTAACGTGATCCTTTCTGGTTCAAAGTTATTAAAAATAGTTTCAACTAAAGAAATGTAACTTTTTTGCCAATTATGTATCGGAACCATTGGGTCTATTCTAACTCTAACCTGATAACCTGCATTATAGAGTTTTTTAGCTGCTTTGATTCTATCTAATACTTTCGGTGCTTTCTCCCATCTATCCGCTACCTCAAAAGAATTTAGACTAAAACTAGTAATTACATGCTGTTGAGCATTCAATCTAAGAAGATTATCTATATCTGTTGATTTAGTAAGAATGAGAAGCTTATGTCTATCTTGTTTCATAATCCTTGGAATAATTAATTTTGTTAAAGGTGCTCCATCATTTTCAAAGAGTAATGAATCTGAAAGCTCACCGCTATTCA
>JAWABU010000017.1 GCA_038884455.1 Candidatus Thermoplasmatota archaeon
CTTAATGGCACTGTATCAAATGGAGCGACAACCCGGTTTATTAAAACCAATTTCACCATGTCAAACAATAATTTAACCCTCGCGATCATTGTTCCTGTGAATATATCAAATAATGGTCGAGTGTGGATAAACATCACTAAAGGTATAACAAACCCAACAACTGTAGGTCTATATAAGCTAATGATTAATACAAGCAAAGAACTAACATCCATCTATTCTGAAAATTATACTATTGTTCCTGCTGCTCCAACAAGTTTCACTGCTACAACAGTTAGTTCTACTCAGATCAACCTAGCTTGGACCAAGGGAACTGGTGCGAGCCATACGAGGATTCAACGGAAGACTGGGAGTTATCCGACGAGTATTTCAGATGGAACCAATGTTTACAATGGTACCGGATCATCCTACTCTGATACAGGTCTATCATCGAGTACTACCTATTATTATAGAGCTTGGAGTTGGGACAACTCAAATCTCCTGTGGTCAATCGAGAGTGCAAGCGCATCTGCCACAACTTCAGCATCATCAGGTGGCGGCGATTCACCTCCACCATCAGGTCCTTCAGAGGTCCGTATCACGGTATCAACGACAGCAATGAACGAGATCAACACCAGATTTGGTGTCTCGTTAGTACTATCCTTCTACGCTCGAGACACTAATGGTGATGGTCGTGTCGACACCCTGGTTGATCCGAACGGTGTACTAACGGAGGTACAAGACACTATACTAGATGGTCATGTTATAATGCTGGTATCAACCAACAAGGATAACAAACCAGAGTTCTTCTGGGATACCGCTGCAAACACGATCACACCGGTCACCTACCAGCAAGGAACCGCGCAAGAAACCATTGTTGATACAACAAAGGAGACGATTACGGTCATAGTAAATATTGAGAAAACCGACTGGGTGTACATCGACATCACCGATCAGTACCCACCTGATCAATACCCAGATTATACACTCATCGTGAAAACTGCTGATGGTCGAGTCATTTCTTCAGATATGATCTGGCGGCAGAACGGCAGAATCTACATCCTTGACGACCCAGATACTACGTACAAGATCATCTACGGGTACAACATTCTCCCTCCAACGTTTAATCCACCTGCGGGAACCACGTTTGACAGCAGTTTCAACCCACCTGATGGATACGAATTTGACATCCGCAGACCAATGATTACGATTACGTACAGCGAAGCTGTTACCATCGTAAGTGCAACACTGAACAACCTTGACGTACGACACATGTTCAAGACAGTCGACAATAAGGTTTTTACCTTCGAGCCAACATATGATCTCAGCAATGGACCGTACACACTCAGTCTCACGGTTCAAGATGCTGATGGACACCGACGTACCGATACAGCAACCTATACCATAAACGCACCAGCAAAACCATCTGAGCCTGTGGGATTCCCGCTTTGGCTGATCATTCTGATTGTCGTCATCATCGTGATTCTCCTCATCGTAGTCGTCCTGTTCAAAACTGGTCGGCTGTACGTTGAAAAGACACCGAAGGAGGGGGCACCGAAAGAAGGAGATAAACCAAAGAAACCATAAAACTAACAGATAAAAGAGGATGCGGCAACTCCTCTTTTTTTCTTCATTTTTTTATTCTAAGAGCCATTTCCATAAGGGTTTATACCTAATCTTCTTTCCATTGATCTGTTCTTCACCATCGAAATCATCAGTAAGTATCAGTCCTTCTTCAAGAGAAAATTCATCCATGGCTTTCAATAGACTTCGTACCTCTCGTTCTTTTGTGTTCATATTCTCGATAGTCGCGGTCACTTGTATCAGTTGACGTATTTTCGTTCCTTCTTTTAGAATAAAATCTACTTCTCGTTGTTGATAATCCTTCCAATAAAACACTTCCAATGCACTATTCATTGTTTGTCGTCGTTTTAACTCCACAGCAACAACATTTTCCATGAGTCTCCCCTGATTTTCTATAAAGCGGAAACCAATTGCATTGGAAAGTCCGCTGTCGATAGCGTATACCTTTCGCGGTGCTTTTTCTTGTTCTTTAAAAGAGGGAGAATACCGTTTGATAAAAAAGAGAAGATATGCACTTTCAAGGTAACTGGAGAACCGTTCAACGGTGGTTAAGGGGAGTGAGAGGAATTGAGCGACCTTGTTGAATGTAACCGAGGATGACATATTCGTGAGGTAGAATTTTGCAAGTGAACGTATTTTCTCCCGCTCTCGTATGCGGAATCGTTCGATGATGTCACGGGTGATGATCGTGTCAAAATAGCTGAGAAGAATGCGTTTTTTCTCTGTCGAGAGAACAACCTCTGGGAATCCACCGTTACCAAGGTATTCTGTCAGTAATTTTTTAATGTCACTTCTGCTCGTTACCACATCAAGTTCTGATCGTATTGATATGTTGTTGAAAAACAGGAACTCCTTAAATGAGAGTGGATACAACGTGAAGATGATATGTCTTCCGGTGAGGAGGGTAGCGAGTTCGGCGCTGAGAAGTTTTGATGAGGAGCCGGAGACAAGCAGTGACGCTTCTTTTCGTTCGTGCATGCCTCTGACAAAACGTTCCCATTCTGAGACGTTTTGTATTTCGTCTAAGAAGAGAAGAGGTTTTTTTTCAGTAGGTTGAACTTTTTCCTGGTAGCAGTCGTAAATGTCTCGGAGGGTTTGAAGTGTTCGATCTGTGAATCGTTCATCTTCAAAGTTGACGATGAGGGTATTGTTTTTCCCTTTCTGTTCACTGAGTTTGTGTGCAACTTGTTTGATGAGCGTGGATTTTCCGCATCGTCGTACTCCTGTGATGCAGATGATCTGATCGGTGTTTTCCAGGAGCGACTGGAGTTCGTTTCTATACTGTTCTCGTTGGATGCCGGTGTCGATTTGTTTTGCCCAAAGGTTCCAATCTGAGAGGATCTCAAGGATAGTCTCCTTCCGCATAATAATCCATATGTAGTTTAAATATTTAAATTTTTAGTTCACATGTAAATCAAAATTACATAATGGAGTATCCAAACGGTGAAAAAACAGGGGATGCTCATAAAAAGAGACAAACCAAAGAAACCATAAAACCAACAGATAAAAGAGAATGTAGCAACTCCTCTTTTTTTTTCTAACCTCATTATTGAACCGTAGTTCGATACATCTCCAAAAAATATGATTAGTTCCGGTGATTGTGGTCCGTTTTCACTGATCAGCAACAAAAAGTATATAAATAAGTTCATACACATACTATAGGCGCAAAAATTTTCAAAGTATACTTCACAGAAAAAGAATGGAAGGAATGAGTTCTATGACAATTGTAACGCTTGATGATCTATCGAAAGCTATAGCAAACCGCGTCGGCATCGATATTGAAGAAGCACGACGAGATGCAGGTTTTGTAATGGATATCTTTGGGTTTGATGACCGTGTCATTGATAACGTCCTCGACCCAGAAGATCGACAGCTCTTCTACATCCTTGAAGAGGAAGGTATGTTGACCACTGAACGTGAAGAAACAACCCTGTATGATGGCCGCGAATGGCGAACCCATTACTGGCGTCTCAAAAAAGATACGATACTTCGATATTCAAAAGATACCGCACGGAAACCTGATCTCATCATCGATAAAAAGCAAATCAAAAACGTCTCAGATGAAGACATTTACAATACCTTAACTGAAGATTTGTGGACAACCAGAAAAATAGGGTAAAAACAATACCTTTTCTCTTTTTTTGTCATAACATTAATAAGTACGCTGTGAATGTCAATCTTCTAACAATCGAGTATTTTTGGGTGAGAACGTTTTATGAAAAAAAGAAAAATCGTCATAAGCTCAGAATCAGTAACCGAAGGCCATCCAGATAAAATGTGTGATCTTATCTCAGATGCAATCCTTGATGAGGCACTCCGTCAAGATCCACAATCACGGGTTGCAATTGAAACTGGGACAAAAAACGGTGGAGTCATGGTTTTTGGAGAAATGACCACCAATGCCTATATCGATATCCCCCATGTCGTCCGTGATACCATCAAAGGAATCGGATACACCAAATCAGAGTATGGTATCGAATGGGAAACCTGCTCAGTTTGGGTACAAATCACAGAGCAAAGCCCAGATATCTCTCAAGGAGTTACCGAGGGAAAAGGGCTTCATAAAGAACAAGGTGCTGGAGATCAAGGGATGATGTATGGCTACGCATGCACTGACACCAAAGAACTCATGCCGTTGCCTATCGCGCTTGCTCATAAACTTACCAAAAGATTATCAGATGTACGAAAAAACGGTGGCATTAGTTATCTTCGACCTGACGGAAAATCCCAGGTTTCGATTCAATATGATGAAAAAGGAAAACCTTTGAGAGCCGATACCATTGTTGTTTCAACCCAGCATGACCCTGGTGTAAAATATGAACGGATCCGAAATGATGTCATTGAAAAAATTATAACCCCTGTTTGTAAAGACTGGATTGATAAAGATACTATTTTCCATGTTAATCCAACCGGTGCTTTTATCCGAGGAGGACCGTACGCTGATGCAGGTGTGACCGGTCGGAAAATCATTGTTGACACCTATGGAGGCGTTGGACGGCATGGTGGCGGTGCTTTTTCAGGAAAAGATCCAACAAAGGTTGATCGAAGTGCTGCCTATGCTGCCCGCTACATCGCAAAGAATATTGTAGCTTCAGGAATTGCTGAGAAATGTGAATTACAACTCGCATATGCTATTGGTGTTGCTGAGCCGGTTTCAATCAATATCGATTGTTTTGGAACCAATAAGATACCCCTTGAAAAAATCGAGGAGTTTATTCGAGAATTTTTCCCGATAAAACCAGCTGATATCATTCAAACGCTTGACCTGCGCCGTCCGATTTACAAAAAAACAGCAGCGTATGGCCATTTCGGACGGGATGATCCTGATTTTAAATGGGAAAAAACCGATAAAGCACAGCTTCTCCGTCATGAAGCAGGACTCTGATTTTAAATTCTTTTTTTGTTTTTCTTTTTTCACTAGCGTTAGGTTAAAGTAGTGAAACTAAGATTCAATACGTTGTTTTTGTATGGTGTCTGTACGTTCTCAGCACAAATTGTGGTTGATTCTTGTGGTTTTTATCATTTGTATTCTGGCTTGTTCCGGGTGTTTACAACGTGTACGATCGTATATTCCAAACCAGTTTTTGGTTGATGGATGGTATGAAAATACAGGACTGCAGAATACCGGGCTGCAACTTTTTGGTTTTGAACAATGGGTGAGTGTTACCTATGAGGTTCACGGTCGTTTTCCAGCACTACTAACCATTACCACCGTAAAAACCCTGCTCTTGGCCAATGAAGAGCAATTATTTATCAAAACAAAACAAAATCTTGAACAAACATTTACGTGTGCCATAAGGATACTAAATCAAACTGAAGGACAGAGATTCAATGCACAAGCGCATCATACTTATTTTGTAGTATATACAGGTATTCATCTCAAAACCAACGAATCTGTCAGAATCATCGGTGAAGTATGGAATTGTGGTGTTACTGGATCATCAATTATTTGCGTTGGAATCGCTCATCTCACAAATGCAAACTATCCGCAACAGCAGAATCTTGATCAATGGCAGATGCTCGTAGCTGACCCTCAAGGAACCATCGATGGTTTTAACGGATCAACAGGTCTTATATATAATGTCTGTTGTCATTAGAGAAAAATCAAACGTTTTTGTATCAGATAACGTTCGTAATTTTCGCAAGTCGTTTTGCCGCTTCAAGCGTGAGTCCGTGTTCACCAAGAATAGTATATCGTTCTGGTCGTATCTCCTGAGCATGGAGGAGTGCTTCAATGATTTTTTTCTTCGGAATGCCGAGTTCTTTGGCATTTGTTGGTGCACCAATGATTCTGAGTGCCTCACGTACCTCTTGCCAGTCTTCCCCATGGAGATACATCATCATAATGGCACCAACCCCGCATTGTTCTCCATGGAGTGCTTTTCCTGGTGCGATCCGATCAAGCATATGGGAAAACATATGTTCAGCACCTGATGCTGGTCGTGTATTTCCTGCAACACTCATGGCAACTCCTGAGACAATCATGGATTTTACCGCCTGCCAAACTGCTTCTCCGAGACCTGATCTGATATCTTCGGCTTTATCAATAAGGAGTTTTGACGCAGTGAGTGATAAGGTTGCTGCAAATGTGCTAAACTCCTCATTTTTTAACCGATGTGCAAGCTCCCAGTCTTTCACTGCTGAGATATTTGCGATAACGTCAGCGCATCCTGAGGCCAGCATTCGATACGGCGCTCGTGCGATAACCGCGGTATCCGCAAGAACAGCAATCGGTGATACAGCATCTTTTGATATTGATCCTTTCCGATCTTTTAATGATGCTCGGGGTGATGCCATCCCATCATGGGCTGCTGATGTCGGCACACTGATATACATCTTGTTCAGTTCATAGGCAACAAGTTTTGTAACATCAATTACTGATCCCCCTCCAACTCCAAGAAGGAGATCCGGTTCATAGTTTTGTTGTACGCTTCGAAGAACATAATTGACTTCTCGTTCACCTGGCCAGGCAATAGGTATGTCTTTTTGAATGATCGGTGAAGGAATCGTAATCATCTGCACCTGGTACTCTGCGTTACTGAGAATTTTTGCAATCCGATCCCCTGAGATTTTTTTTGTATTTTTATCGACAACGATGGCGATACGTTTTCCGGTGGTTAAGCGTCCACATAATCCTTTAATCTGGTCGGTTGTGTTATGCCCAACTATCACTTCTCTTGGAAATATCATGGTCTTAAATTTTGTAAATTTATCCATAGGAACCGCACAAGGAAGTAAACCGTTGGTTTAATATATTCTTTTTGTCTTAAACCCCTCTGCTATTCGTATGGGATTTAAAGAGTATATCAAGAAACATCTTTTAATGATCAGTTTTATCCTGATTGTACTAAGCGCATTGGTTGTTCTTGGTGGCTGTTTTTTAGCCCCACAGATTTTTTATGACCAGTGGATTTGGAAATATTACTGGGGGCCAGTTGTATCTGATGCAGCAGGGTATCCAGTGACCTATCATGGAGTTACCGCTTACGAGGGTTATACGTTGATTTCTGAGATTACCTATGGAATTATTCTGATTGTTGCCCTCTATGGAATTTATAAACTGTTGAGAAAACTTGACATCCGGATTGATTGGCGTTTTTGTCTTGCGTTGATGCCGTATATACTTTTCGGTCCTGTTACTCGAGTTTTAGAGGATGCTGAGTACTTTACTGAACCATTCGTTTTTTGGTTTATCTCCCCGCTCATTTATTTTCAGATTGCGGGCTATGCGTTAAGTTTTGTTTGTATAGGTTGGTATCTACAGAAAAATGCTGATAACTACCATCATATCAGAAGTATCACTGATGTGATCTTTATCGTGCTGTTTGTCAACATTTTTTATAGTGTTCTATGGACGTTGGGTTGTACGTATGGAAAAGTCATTTTACATCCTGGGTTATTTTTGTTTCTTTCACTGAGTGCATTTGTACCTTTGATATATCATGTATATAAAAAACGGAAAATCACGGTCAACACCATGGTTTTTTCAGGAGGAATGCTTTTTTTCCTCCCCTCGTTATATCTGGTTGGTCTTTGGATCATTGGTGAAAATTGGAGTCATACTGCAGGTGTTCGTTTCGATGTTTTTATTCTTATTTTTGTGTTGGTTGCGAGTGTTACAAGTATTGTATATCTTGTTAGTGTGTTGTATAAGCAAAAATCATGGTCTGCTCCATATCGACAACCATTGAATCTTGCAATGATCATCGGGCATCTCATTGATGGATGGACTAGTTATATCAGTATTTATGATCCTTTAGGGATGGGTTTGCTTGCATATGAAGAAAAACATCCTGCTTCGAATTTTCTCCTTGAGATCTGGCCACCGTTGTTTCCGATTGTGAAATTCTGTTTGATCGTCGTCGTCATTTATCTTTTTGATATAGCATACAAGGAAGAGTTACGGAATCATCAACATCTTGTACATCTGTTGAAAATAGGGATTCTTATCCTTGGTTTTTCGCCAGGCATGCGCGATTTACTGAGAGTAACTATGGGTGTTTAAAGATATGCGACGGCATCCTGACTGGTTGAAGGTACGGCTTGGAAGTGGTGAAAAATATCATTCCATGAAAGCATTGCTTCGACAGGCAAAACTGCATACTATTTGTGAAGAAGCAAAATGTCCAAATATTGCTGAATGTTTTGGCTGTGGTACCGCTGTTTTTCTCATCATGGGTGATGTCTGCACTCGACATTGTTTATACTGTCATGTCAAACATGGTAACCCGTTACCGTTAAATCCTAATGAACCACATGATGTTGCAAATAGTGTTCGAACCTTAGGTTTAAACTACGTGGTTGTAACGTCGGTTACTCGAGATGATTTGTCTGATGGAGGTGCACAGTTCTTTTCACAAACAATCGGTGAAATAAAAAAACGTAACCCTGCCTGTGCTGTTGAAGTTCTCATTCCTGATTTTCAGGGTAACGATGATGCGCTTCGAAGTGTAGTTTTGGCACAACCTGATGTAATTAATCATAACATTGAGGTTGTTGAGGCATTGTTTCCAACGATTCGTCCTCAGGGGGATTATCGTCGAAGTTTAAAAGTATTAGAAATGATAAAAAAGATCAATCCAAACATGAAGACAAAATCAGGATTTATGGTTGGTCTTGGAGAAACGAATAATCAGATACATGCCACGTTACATGATTTACATGCAGTTCAGGTTGATTTTTTAACCATTGGGCAGTATTTACAACCAACAAAAAACCATGCTGCTGTTGTACGATATTATACTCCTCATGAATTTGAAAACTTCAAACAAGCTGCTCGGGCACTTGGTTTTCAACATGTTGAATCAGGTCCGTTAGTTCGAAGCTCGTATCACGCGTCACAAGCCTTATCTCTGCGTTAGATTCAAAAGAAAGGTTATAAAATAGGTATTCTGTTTCTTTTGTTGCATGAGCGACATACAGATGCATTCCGTGTATAAAGTACCAAATGGGAAATTACTCAAAATTTTCTTAACATATAATAAAAATGATAATTGCATTGAGAACATTAAAATCACCGGTGATTTTTTCGCGTATCCTGAAGAAGCAATTGAACTACTCGAACAAGCATTACAGAAAACTTTCTTTACACAGGATCATGTTTTTAACACGATACGATCTGTCGTGCAAAAACATAATATTCAATTCATCGGTTTATCCGCTGATGAATTAACCAAAGGAATTTTGATGTGTGCACCATGAGGGAACATTGGCGGTTGGTACAAACAGGATATATGCCTGCAGCGATGAACATGGCTGTTGATCAGGCGATTCTTGTAGCACATAGTAAAGGTTTGGTTCCACCCACAGTTCGTTTCTACGGATGGAAACCACCAGCGATATCAATTGGTTATTTCCAGGGTTTAACTGAAGAAGTTGATCTTGATTCCTGTAGAAGATACGGTGTTGACTATGTCCGCCGGGTTACGGGCGGGGGTGCTGTATTTCATGATCAGGAATTGACGTACAGTATTGTCATTTCTGAGACGCATCCACAAATGTCAAAAAACATTTTGGAGAGCTATGGACGTATCTGTGGTGCGATCATTAAAGGATTGAACATGCTTGGCATTACGGCGACGTATGCACCAATTAACGACATCCTTGTCGATGGTAAAAAAATCTCAGGGAATGCACAGACGAGAAAATTTGGTGTTGTTTTGCAGCATGGGACAATTCTTCTGGATGTTGATGTTGAAAAAATGTTTTCGTTGTTAAAAGTTCCCAGTGAGAAAATCAAAGATAAACTGATCAGTGATGTTAAACAACGGGTAACGTCGGTTCATCATGTTCTCGGCAGAATACGTACCTTTGAACAAGTCGCTCAAGCGATGAAACACGGTTTTGAGACCGAGTTTTCTGTTCTTTTCGAGGAGCAGCATCTTACACCTGAAGAAAAAACGTTAGCAGAGAAATTTAAAAAAGAGTATTTTTCTGACAGCCAATGGAATTTTAAACGATGATGCCTTCTATCCTTTGAGTAACATAGGGTTCATGTACTACCTTGTCTATTCAACGTTGTGGTTTGAGGATCCCATGAGGTATTCTAGAGTTCTGAGAAAAAAATCGTTTCGCTTGCATCGTCTAGTCATATTGAGTATTATGATCAGTATTTTCCCTCCTCTTGCAAATCATCACTATTGCTCTGCTGAACCAGTTCTGATTATCTCCGGACCGACGGAGGTTTTTGAACAATCACAGGTTACCTTTACCGTGACGCTTGATGGAACTCCTGTTCAAGCACGGGTTGTCTTCGGGGATGGTTTACAAATTCGTTATTCCAATAGTACAACTGGCGAGGTTCTTTTTACAACTCCTGCAGTGTCCACAGATTCTTCATGGTTTGTCGTTACAGCAAGTGTCGCTGGATCAATCTATGCATACCATTCGATACTTGTTCGAAATCGAACAAACATTCTTGACATTCATCTCTCAACAAATTCACCTAATGAGCTTGAATCATTTACAGTTACTATTACCAATCAGGGAACCCCGGTATCAGATGCGTCTGTCTGGTTTCATAATACTGTTCAAACCACAAATACCCATGGTCAAGTTGTTTTTACAGCACCTGATGTTCTCGTGACAACCTCGATGGGTTTGTCAGTTAATAAAACAGGTTTTTCATCACGAACACAGATGGTCACCATAAAAAATACGAACCAAGGTCTTCAGTTCATGCAGATCATCATTCCTATGATTGTAGAACCAGGGCAGCACAGCATTCCTGTTCATGTTGTTGGATTAACAGGTGGAATTGATCATGCAGAGGTGAACGTCTCTTATGAAGGAATTCACCTTCAGACAGTATACACCAATCAAGATGGTTATGCTCTGATCAATGCCCCGATATTCCATCATACTGATTTTTTTTCTGTTTCTGTTCGAAAACAGGGATACCGAACACTTCAGGGTGTCCAGACCATTAACCTTACTCTTTTTGAACGTACGTTAGAACATGATCTGATCATGACCCTGTTTCCATCTGAAGTAATCGAAGGTGATACAGTTACTGTTCAAATCACCGATGCGTTTTCTCGAGGTGTTTCCGGTGTTTCACTTTGGCGTGATGGAAATCTCCTTGAATCTACAACCGATGCACAAGGCATGGCTATCCTTGTAACTCCTTCGGTCTATGCCGATCATGAAATCTATATCTATGGTATCATGCAAGGATACAATTTTGTACAAGGAAGTATCACAGTCAGAAATCGAATACAAGCAGAGGATGGACTTCAAATACGGGTTACCTCAACGATTCATGAATCCACAGTTTTTTCAGTCATACTTCTCGATAGCAACAGTCAACCGGTGACAGATGTCCTTGTAACCTTCAATCAGAAAAAACAAAAATCAGATGCAAATGGAATTGTTTCTTTCATAGCACCTGCTGTTGTACAAAATACGGTGTATACTATCTATGCAGAAAAAGCAGGGTATCTTCCTGCATCAATTTCTGTTGAAATCATCAACACAACAACGAGTTATGGTGATACTGCGCATGATCTTGTTATCTTAGTCATCCCTGTGGTTCTTGAACATGAACAATTTCAAATCATCGTCAAAGATGCAGCAGGTTTGCCAGTCAGTGCTGCCCAAATCCGCTTTCTTGATACTGTTTTTACAACAGATGCATTTGGTACGGTTGTTCTCACAGCGCCTGCGGTTGATTCAGATCAGGTAAAAACAATTGTCGCTTTTAAAGCAGGCTATCATTCAACCCAACAAACCATACTCATAAAAAATTCATCTGAATTTCCATATTGGTTTCTCGTTGTCATTATCATCGGTATTCTGAGCATCGGTATCATTGTTTATCTTCGTTTTAACCGATTGTCTTAATAACAATGAAGACCGAGTTGTTCAGCAAGCAAAGTTACATGAGTGTATTCTTTTGAAGATATCGGTCGTGCGATATCTGGATAGTTTGATGCCTGGTAACAGGGGCGATATTGATCCATGATATTGACCATACACTGAGGAATATTGTTTGCAATCCACCGGAGAATCTGCTTTGAACAACACTGAACGTGAGATGGCAGGATCAGATGGCGGACAATTACCTCACCCTGATGGTAGGCGATTCGATGATTTCGTTTCACCATGCGAAGATACGTTGTACTTTGTGATAATCGCTCTGCACACCTATTATTTCCATATTTAAAATCAGTGAGATAGACATCGACAATTCCTTGAAGAAGTTTCATGGTTTCCCGAGAACAATACATGTTTGAATTCCAAATCATGGGAATATTTGTTGTCGTATATTTCAGAACCGATAGTATATAGGGAAGATGTGATGTTGGTTCACCTCCGACCCAATTCACATTTTTTGCGTTTTGGTGATACCGCAATGAGATACGTTCAGCAAGTTTTTGTGGTTCGAGTATAGTACCACAGATCTGCTGGCTGATATCATAGTTTTGGCAAAATACACATCGAAACGTACAACCTGAGAAAAAAATCGTATATGATGGAATTAAATCTGGCTCTTCTCCGTAATGGAGAAACTCAGATGCAATAGCGGTGTGTCGCACACCACAAAATCCTGCTGTTTTTGTACGATCAACCAGACATCGATGCTCGCAAAAGATACATTTCATAAAAATGCGTGATGCGAGTTCGATTTTAAGGTCAAGCAAGGTCTGCTGATGAGAAAACGTTGTTGGTCTCTGAGTAAAAGCTCTCTCATGCTTTTTCCAAAGGCTTTTTGTTGATTCAGATTTCGAAAAACATACAGGTATATTTTTCGTCTGGAAAAAATATGCCGGTGTATCGTTTTCCAAAATGTCGTAATACCGTTTCAAAATGAATCGAGCATTCGTCATGGATCATACTCGTTTTATTGTTACTTTGAATATACTCTCAGTTCAAGAATTTTTTTCAGTTATTCGTGGATTTGATATGGGCGAAGTAATGGTCGAAGATCAAAATTCAACCAGGGAAGAACGATCATCAAGCCAAAGATAGGCTTGGGCAAGATGCGTGGCCTGTTCCAATAATTTCGACTCCACGTATTTAATGCGGAGAGGAAGAAAAATGAGTTGATTTTATTTCGAATAAAATTATTCTGTGAGATTGTATTTTCATTACACCACATAATAAGTCCCAGACCAAGTTCTGTGTTATACGCAAAGGTGTTGCCATAAATCGTGTTATATGATCCTGCTGAAAAAATCGTTCCATTACGATTCTTTGTGATGATATTTTCCGATAGAATGTTATGTTCGCAGAAATCTGAAAAGTTGATTCCAGCACCAGTGTTTTCTGTGATGATATTGTTTGAAATCGTTACATTTGTCATGCGGTTTTTCACAGAAATACCGGTTGTTCCATGAGTGATGGTAAAACCAGAGATATTTACTCCTGATGATCGAATAGTGACAACATCACCAGTGTAACTTCCATCTATAACCGTTGTTTGTTTGTTCTCGCCTATAAGATTAATTCGTATAGGAATAACAACACATTCAAAATACGGCGAGGAATCATCAAAGACAAACACAGTATCGCCGATTGCTGCTGCAACTATCGCGTCGTTAATACTGCTATAATTTCCAGGACCTGTTCCGCCCACATACAGCGTTGTTGGGTTGACTCTTGGTGGAGTTTGTTCGATTATATGAACGCTTCGTCCCACAGGGCTTACTGTTGAAAATATAAATGCAATGCACAGAAGTATGATACCTTTTTTTAATAATCGTTTCTCCATAGTATCGTATTCCTCCCTGCAGGTGGCTGAGAAGAAAGAAACGATATTTATTATATAAATAGTTATGTGTGGTATACTTCAGCTCTTAGAACGTATCGTTTTCAAGATATTTTTCAATAGCAAGTTCCATGCCATCGCGAGCAGCAATGATAGGTATGTTGAGTTTTTTCGATAAGGTTTCAGCAATCTCCCAGGGTTTTCCCCGGGTGATGCTCATACCGAAATGTGTCAGGATCCCAAGTTTTGGTTTATTGCGTGTAAGTATTCTCTCAGCATCAGCAAGTGAGAGATGTTGTATTTCTTTTTTGCTCTCAGAAAGCACAACATTGACAATCAGGATATCTCCAGGGTAATACGTTTCGAGATCATTGAAATACGCCGTGTCAGTAATCAAGGAAAGTATGCCCTTCTTTGTTTGAAAATTAAATCCGTATGTTTCAACGCCATGCTGATGGCGAACTGGTGTTTCAAAGGTTACCGTTCCAACACGGTAGATTCCTTTTTCGTGTAAGATTTCAAATCGTTGCACTTGATTACGAAAACAGCGAAAAACTACAGGATCGTCATCGACTGCATCTGAAGGGACAAAAACCACTCCTTTCTTAGTATAACCTCCGTTGGTCATCGCTTCAATCATAATGTTCATATCATTAGAATGGTCTAGATGACGATGAGAAAGTACTATGCCGTCGAGATCCATAGGGTTGAGTTTTGGTTTACTTGTGAGACAGTGGACAAGACAACCAGGACCAGGATCAATTAAGATATTTGTGCCATCTACCGACAACCAGAGTCCTCCTGAAGCTCTGAGTTGTTTTGTAACGACGAACCGTGCACCTGCAGTTCCAAGAAATTTAATGGTATTCATATGATCAACAGTAAGTTTTTTTTGTTTGTACCATGAACACTTTTATTAATCTGGCAAAGCTATTATTGCTTTATGAATCTTTTTCAGTATACCTATAATTTAGTCAGACAAATTCCCTTTGGGAAATTATCAACGTATGGTGCTATTGCTTGTGCTCTTGGCGACAGGATTGCATCCCGTGCTGTTGGGTATATGATGCATCAGAATCCTGATCCTGATACGATGCCGTGTTTTAAGATTGTCCATGCAGATGGTCGTCTTGGTGGTTTTGGCAGGGGGATGCCGGATAAGATTCGTCGACTTACTGCAGAAGGCATCAGTGTGGCCAAAGGGAGAATCGTTGATTTTAACCATGTTTTTTTTGATGATTTTAAAACCGAGTATCCCCTGCAGCAATGTCAGGCTGCTCAGAGAAAACTTGCACAAAGAGTAGTACTCGATGATGACTTTTCTGAAATATCCACTGTTGCTGGCATTGATGTAGCGTATCCACAACAGGCATTTGATGTTGCGTGCGGTGCATATGTTCTTATGGAGTATCCAACAGCGGAAATTCTCGAAACAGCAACTGTGTTTCAACAAACGTTTTTCCCGTATATTCCATCGTATCTTGCGTATCGTGAGCTTCCGGTAATCGAAGCGTTACTGAAAAAAATAAAGACGAAACCATCGGTTTTTCTCTTTGACGGTAACGGTGTTGTCCATCCTAGAGGCTGCGGATTAGCATCCCATGTCGGCGTTCTGTTTAATGTCCCGAGTGTTGGTGTGGCAAAAAAGCGATATTCTTTTGATATTGAGAAGAATGAGGTGACCTTGGAAAGAAGACCAGCGTGTACAGAACTCGTTCTTTCGGCTCAGGCGTCAAAACCAGTCATTGTCTCTCCAGGTCATCGGGTCTCATTATCAACGTGTGTTTCTCTGGTGAAACAACTGAGCACGTATAATTATCCTGAACCACTGCGTCAGGCGCACATTCTTGCGAAAAAAATGTTACTCATGCAGCAGCGGTAATTCGTTACTTGAGAAAACCTTGATTCCTTGATCTTCGCACCATTTCTTATATAGTCGGATTTGTGCTTTTTTTAAAGATTTTCTATGAAGATATACACCGCATACATTCGGTGTTGCTTGCAATGCTAAATCAAATAAGAGATAGTCGCTTTCGTCTCCCTTCAGATGGTAGGATGGGATCATATGGCCAAAGGCAACGTTTTTTTCAAAAATAATCTCAGTGAATCTGGGTGCATAATGTCCTCCGCCTATGCCGATGAGAACAGGGATATCTTGTGACATATCTGCTTCAGTATGATACGATGAGAATAGTTCAAGTAGCGATTGTGCAATGATGGCTCCTGGTTCTTTGTGGTGCCATTCTGTTTCAGTACTTCCAACCTCGGTAAAGAGGGTTGGTGTTTGAAGATAGGGACCATGATGGGTGACTTCATAGCAAACTTGATGAGGAAGTGTGGTTTGATCTTTATTTTTTTTGATGAGTCGTAACAGCTGGGTCATAAGGCGTGGTGAGGCTGGTACCAGTGTTTGCGGTGTTCCGCCATAATCTGCTGTTGCGTAGTTTCCGACAGGATGGGTCGTGAGGGTTGGTTCACCGGTTTTTGCTCGATGTCGTGTAATAAAAATAATTTGTGTTGGGGCGACATTCAGTTTTTCTTTGAGTGTTTGATCGATGTTTTCCTGCCTGATGGTTCTTCCAGATATGGTAACAAGATATATGTCATGCATGTCTGCATGTTGATAAACTGGCTGATCATTAAAAACAGTGATTGCATTCCATGTAGCTTGCTCCAACAGATTGTTTTTAATATTGAGCCCTGCAGGGTCTTCTGTAGATGCGATGAGAACGACAACCATTGCACGTCGGAAACAAGTGCAGGGTTTTGTAGTTTACGACGGTTTTTTATTCTTGGTTTTTGACAGCTTGTTTTAGCCGGTCGTATTTGACGAGAAAACGGATTCGGTCGTTCACGGTGCAGACTTTTGCGATGAATTGAAGTTCGTTTGCTTCTTCTTCTGTTGAAAGGAGTCCAATAACTATCATACAATATATGCTGTCAGTTTTATGCTTATAAAGTCTTGTTGTACAACAATTACCATATTTATATAAAAATTAAAAAATTTTTATATTGCTTTGTAACTCTCTCGAAAGCGTATAGTGTACCTAGAGATGCTTGTATTCCTCTTTTGCTGATTCGTCAAATACACTGTCGTCATTCAACGTTCGATCATATTCTTTATGGGTAAAATAGCTTAGATAACTAGCTGCAATTCTATGGAGATAATATCCAAGTATTTCAATTTCCCGAGGTGAGTATCCTTCTTCAAATAATGCGCAGTTCACACTATGTGCTTTTTTCCGTATTTCTTCTAAGGTATGCTCAGGTGCCATACTCCCATCACAAACAGGATATAAACTGCTGATTTAAAAGATTATGGTTTATAAAAAATGTCAGGGAAAAATGTCGGGGGCGGGAGTTGAACCCGCGACCTCCAGATGTCTTAGCGCACTCAAAATTGTTTGTTCGAACCTTTTGAGCTTGTGCTTATGAGTCAGGCGCTCTGACCAGGCTGAGCCACCCCGACAGTATTTGGGAAGCTGAATCAAAACAGGTTTATAATAACTTTTGTAACGTATATCTTTTTTTAGGTCATTGCTAGTTTTTTGCGTCCTCGGAGAAATATCACAGGAATCTTACATGCGGTAAGTCGTTTTCGAAGTTCAGTATCATTGGTCAGAACCACGCTATTTTCTGTATGTTGAGCTATTTTTAATACTGCTTCATCAGCAGCCATCGTGTCAACAATGATTTTCTCGTATTTTTCAATAAGTTTCAATGCTGCACATACTCTTTGTTTTTGCATTCCTTCTTTGCATTCTCTGAGGTTTTCAAGCTCATAGAGTACTGCTGCAGGCACAACGATGCTATATGCACCAAGCAATCGATCGAGTTCTTTTTCCCAGGCTAGCGAAAACTCAAAAAACATCAGTATTGCACTGCTGTCAAGAATCACGATTTTGCGTATGTTATCTCCCCGTATCCAATAAGATGCCATTTTCCATCAATGCGTCTGCTGATGGCAATTCGTTGGTTTTGCTGTGCGCAGACTGCTAATTTGAGTTTGACTCGTATTTTTGTTTCTCGAAGTTCTTGGATGATACCGACGGTTGTTGCAGTTCCGACCGTAAGCATGAGCGGCTCGTTTGTTTTTAATGGTTCGACATTTTTTTCATCGATGGTTCCGACAACGCGTTTTAATAGATGGATCGTAATATCAAATGTATCGACTACTGGTGGGAGTTGTCCTATTTTTCCAACGATTTTTCCGGCAAATGAATCTGATTTAACCTGCGCCGGGTCAAGTTCAGTTCCAATAGCAAGAAGTCCTCCAGGATTTGCTGTATCAACGATTTTTCCTCCAGTCATAAGTGATACTACTTTTGTCGTAATGGGTTCAATAATCGCACGTCCTTCAGATTCTGTTCGTCGTCCTGGAGCTATTTGGATTTCATCACCTTTGTGCAAGACGCCTTGCATGAGTGATCCTCCAATGACACCTCCTTTGAGTTCCTGTGGTCGTGTTCCAGGTTTATTAATATCAAAACTTCGAGCAATATACATCAGTGGTGGTTTTGTGCTGTCTCTTTCAGGTGTTGGGATTTTTTCTTCAAGTAATTTTAATAAGACATCAATATTGATATCATGATGTGCACTTACCGGTACTATCGGTGCATCTTCTGCGATGGTTCCTTTGATAAATTTTTTGATTTGTTCGTAATGTTTCAGCGCAGTTTCATTTGAGACTAAATCAATTTTATTTTGGACGATAACAATTTTTTTGATTCCTGCGATTTCAAGTGCGGTGAGATGTTCTCGGGTTTGTGGTTGGGGGCAGTCCTCATTTGCAGCGATAACAAGAATTGCTCCATCCATGATTGCAGCACCAGAAAGCATCGTTGCCATGAGAGTTTCATGACCAGGTGCATCGACAAATGAGACAACTCTGAGCAGCTCGCATGGTGATTTGCAATGGTCACAGGTTTTTTTTACGGTGTAACATTGTGGTTCTTCACAGGTTGGACATTTATAAAATGCAGCATCTGCATATCCCAGTCGAATTGAGATTCCTCGTTTGATTTCTTCAGAATGTTCATCAGTCCATTTTCCGGTAAGTCGCTGGGTGAGTGTGGTTTTTCCATGATCTACATGACCGATCATGCCGATATTGATTTCTGGTGCTTTCGGAAAACTCATTTAGCCTCCTCTTTTTTTGTCCCTTCGTCTTTGTTTTCTCCTTTAATCAATTCTTCGATTGGTTTTGCACTGGCTTTAATTACTTTCATATTGATTTGAACAACATCTTGGTTAATGGTGTTTCCACGGACTGATTTTTTTTGTCGTTTTCCTCGTTCTTTTGGTTTGTATCCTGTGCTTCTACTGAGAAGTATGCGTCGTCTGATGGTTCCTGGTAGATCAGCTCGCATGGGGAACCCGGTTTTGTCGGTGCCACCAGTTATTTGGAGTTTATATCCTGGCAAGGATACAAAGATACCATCGACTTCATCATTGATTTTTTTTCCAAGTAATGAATTTGCATGGTGACCACTAACCGGAATGGTGTATGATTTTCCATGTTCTGGATCATTTACAACAACTTTAAATTCAACCATGATTCTTTCTCCTTATTTTGATACACGTTAGTATTTTTTATTCAGTGTTGATATCTGTATGTACAACAAGTGGAATAGCGAATGTTTTATAAACCTTCTCCCTTGAGGTATCATGAACACGCAGAGGGCAGTATCTATGGTGCCAAAATACCATTTCTTCTTTGGAAAAGATGATTCCAGGGGATTTGTATGATATTCAAAAAGCATTTAAGTGATAAGTCTATTCCAAGTCGAACTTTACCCGAGAATTAAAAGAGTGATTAGAGTATGTATAGTTTAGTTCGATTAGAAGACACTGTTCGAGTTCCTCCTGAACGTTTTGGGGAAGATCTCGACGAAGTAATCAAAGAAATTGTGAGAAAAACCTTCGAAGGTTCGGTTCGTCGAGACTGTGGTCTCATTGTTGTTGTTGATAACATCGATATTATCGGAGATGGCATTGTCATCCATGGTGATGGAGGGATGTTTCAAAAAATCTCATTTGAAGCATTAACCTTTAACCCGATGCTGCATGAAATTGTTGATGGTATTGTCTGCGAAATCGTGGAATTTGGAGCATTTTGTCACATTGGTCCACTCGATGCCTTAATTCATATGAGTCAAATCATGAATGATTATGTTGATGTTGATACCGAGAGCGGACGGATAAGCGGCAAAGAGCATAAACGTGTGTTAAAACTTGGAGACCCAATCCGTGCACGTATCGTTGCATTAAGCTTGAATGAACTCTCTGCTCGTGAAAGTAAGATCGGTTTAACCATGCGTCAACCAGCTCTTGGTGCTCACGAATGGTTGTATGAGCCTGATGATAAAAAAAAGGATACACAAAAAGACGGTAAAAAACGACGGACTGACGAAAAAAAACAAGATGAAAAAAAGCCTGAACAAAAGAAGGAATAAGCTATGAAAACGATGAATGCCTGTAAAAGTTGTCATTTACTGACGGAAAAAGAACGTTGTCCAAACTGTGCAGATACCACAGTTAATCGATGGACCGGGTATGTTATTATTCGTGATCCTGAACATTCTCAGATTGCGAAAAAGATGAATATTAGTAAACCTGGGAAATACGCGCTTAAGGTTCGGTAAAAATGTATTTTTTACCTGATGCTCTCCGAGACAAACTCAAAGAACCCATCGGCTGTCTTGTTGATGAACCAACCTTAATTTCACGAGTCAAAAACACGCCATATCTTGTTTCAATTGGTGATAAAGTAACCTATACCGTATTATCATACGATATTCAGCCGTGTCTTGCGATTGTCGATTTTATCCTTGAACGACAACCATATCCTGCAGCGATGAAAATGAAGATTCAAACCTTTACAAACAATCATATCAAAGTTAAAAATCCAGCAGGAATGATCACCGAAGAACTCTGGAATGCTATTGATTCTTTTTATCTCACTATGAAAACAGGTAAACCCCTCCTGATTGAAGTTGATGGGGAAGAGGATCTTGCGTCGCTTGCAGCAATCTACCTTGCCCCTCGAGACGTAACTATAATATATGGATTGCCGAATAAGGGGGTTCTAATAGTAACACCATCAAAGATAAATAAAAAGAAAGTAGAAGACGTGTTAAAGATAATGCGTGATGCCTATGGAAATCGAGATTCAATCAAAAAATGTTAATCCGCTTATGAATCGAACTGAAGTGGTTTTCGTAATTTCTCACAAAGGAGAAGCAACACCAAAACGTGACCTTATCCGAGGAGAACTGGCTGAAAAACTCAGTGTCAAAAAAGAACAAGTAGTTATTGATCACATGGATTCAGATTTTGGCATACAGCGGACAAAAGGTTATGCTAAGATTTATCAAACCGTCGATGAGATAAAAGCTGCTGAATCAGATTATATCCTCAAGAGAAATGCACTACCTGGTAAAAAGAAACGAAAGAAAGAAGTTAAAACAGAAGGTAGTGAAGGAAAGCCTGCTGAAAAAAAACCTGCAGCAGAAAAACCACAATAAGAAAACGTGATGCGACATGATGAAACGAGAGATATACAAAGTTGAAGGCGATAAAATCGTCCGTCAGCGGAAAAACTGCCCTAAGTGTGGTGACGGTGTTTTCCTCGCTGAACATAAAGATCGAACGAGCTGTGGGAAATGTGGTTATACTGAGTTTAAAAGTAAAAAATAATACCTAGAACAACAACCCACATCGCACTTCTTTTCATTTTTTCCAGTAGCTTTTTTAGGGCCTTGTTCATTTTCGTCTGCGTTGGACCTGTAGTGTAGCTTGGATATCACAGAGGCCTCCGGAGCCTCTGACTCGGGTTCGAATCCCGACAGGTCCGTAGCTTTTCTTGTACAAAGTTTCAAACGTTTGGTTTGTAATGAATTATATATACATCTCTTTTGATTCATATTTGGGATTTATGGTTACGGATGGGAGAGCTATGGAGCAAGATGAGGTCATTATCCGAAACGGTGAAGAAAAAGATTTAGAAGATTTTTTTGAACTGTACTGGATTTCATCTCTTGAGCATATTGCGTATAATGAAACTCTTGATGCTTTAAAATCTAAAGAAAAATGTAGAGAGGTCATACTCGCTGATCAACGAAAGGCACTGAAAGATGAGAATCACTTCTTCTTAGTCGCAGAGAAAAAAGGCAAAGTTATTGGGATGATCACCAGTCATGTCGGCGAACGGGATGATGATCAGATATACGCTGTTGAAAAAATGGGTTTTATTGATCAGTTTTGTGTTCATCCAAATTATCGGCATCTTGGAATCGGACGGCGTTTATTAACAAAACTTCTCCAAGAAATGGATAACCGAGATATTCTTTTTGTCGGTGTTGGGGTTGCCTATAAAAACCCGGTTATTGAATTTTATCAAGCTCATGGTTTCTCTGCTGAGGGTTTGTGGATGGTTCGAGGGAAAGGAGATAATAAACCAAAAAAGGACGGCAGATTTCACCGATATGATCCCTATGGACGGGGAAAAGCAACGATTCCTTTTACGGTGAAGGTAAAATCAAAGCAGATTATGGGTGAGTATATCGCGCTGCATGGTTTAGTCCCTCAAAATGAACTGCCAGAGCATCTTCGTTATCAGATACCAGTGCATGAGATTTGGATTCGCGAAGATGTCTATGTTGATGAGAAACGTCGTGAAGAAATCCTTGAACATGAAAAATATGAATTAGCATTGATGGAGACCAGGGGATGTACCTACAAAGAGGCGCATGCTCGTGCTGAAATTCATGAAAAAATATATCGACTTCAAGAGGAGCTTGAAAAAGCTGAGAAAAGTTTGAATGCAGAGCCGTTTGAACCGATTAAACTCGTTGATCCTACACCACAGTCAAAAATTAAAGATATCAAGGAACAAATCAAAAAGTCTGGCGAATCTTCAACCTCTACCGATACTACGAGCGCATCGTCGCAGGAGAAAAAAGAAGAACCAAAAAAACAGGAAGGAATCACCAAATAAAAATTCTCTCAATATCGAGGCATGGTATTTTGTTTCGTATCTGTTCGAAAATCTTCCAAATATTCGAAAATCCTCCAATAATCTATTAATACAGAGCATTGGCATAAATATACTTGAAAATAAGACGAACGAATCATTTTTGTTCATCTTATTTTCCCCCTATCTTGTGAGTTTTTTTTATAGAAGCTTTTTTGTAGCGTAATCTGATTCATACTTATGTGTTATATCAATCATGATACTGATGTTGTTAGGGGATGAGTACTGTATGCAGATTGAACCACCTCAGGATATACCATGTTCAAAAAAAGGATCTGGAATGCTCGTTGGTTGGCATGATCCTGACGAAAATAGGGCGTGGATACTCCAACATAAATCACGGGTGATGTCTGATAAAACAATGACTGCACGAGAAGCAGTACAAAAATTTGTTTCAGACGGTTGCTTGATTGCATCAGGTGGTTTTGGTCATGTTCGAGTTTCAATGAGTATTGTTTATGAGATTATTCGGCAAAGAAAGCAGAACTTGGTAATGGCCGGTAAAACTGCAGTTCACGATCTCGATATTCTTGTTGGAGCTGGCTGTGTGAACCATGTTGAAGTAGCATACGCGTTTGGGCATGAGCTTCGGGGTCTTTCACCGGCATCGAGACGATCGGTTGAATCTGGGAGATGTACTGTTGTTGGTGAAATTAGCAATGCAGCGTATCAATGGCGTTTTCTTGCAGCGATGATGGGAGTTCCTTTTATGCCAACACGGGTGATGTTGGGAACAGATACATTCAATACAAGCTCATCCCAGATCATGCATGACCCCTGGAGTGGGAAACCTATTTGCCTTGTTCCAGCATGTTATCCTGACGTATGTTTCATCCATGTACCACGATGTGATATCTATGGGAATGCACAGATCGATGGTATTTCAGTTGAAGATTATGAGCTTGCGCGTGCATCACGACGATTGATTATTACCACGGAACAACTAGTTGATACAAAGAAAATACGGCAGAAACCATGGCAGACCGTCATTCCGTTCTATCTGGTTGACGCGGTGGTACAGGAACCGTTTGGTGCTCATCCATGTCAGATGCCGTATCAGTATTTCTTTGATGAGGCACATATCGGTGAATGGTTACACTGTTCAAAAACTGATGATGGTGTTCAACGCTACCTCGAACAGTATGTTTTCGGTGTTGATACGTTTCAGGAGTATCTGAAAAAAGTTGGCGGGAGAGAAAGACTAGCATTGTTGCAACGTATTGAACAGATGAAAGAACCGATGCAGGCACCATGGTTGAAAGCAAAAAATGAAAAAGCAGCCGCTGAAAACTATTCTGCGACCGAGCTACTTGCCTGTGTCGCTGCTCGACTACTTGAGGATAACAAATCAGTGTTTGTCGGAACAGGACTTCCTATGGTTGCAGCTATGCTTGCTCAGAAAATGCACGCCCCTCATCTCTTGTTATTTTTTGAAGCAGGAGGTATCGGCCCACAGATACCTGTGCTCCCGATCTCTGTAGGTGATTCACGAACGTTTTATCATGCGGTAGCAGCATCCAGCATGCATGATGCTATGGCGATGGCGCAAGCAGGATACATTGATTATGGTTTTCTTGGAGGAGCACAGATTGATCAATACGGAAACCTGAATACAACGGTTATTGGACCGTATGATCATCCGACGGCTCGTCTGCCCGGAAGTGGTGGTGCTAATGATGTTGGATCGTTATGTCACAAAACTATTATTATCATGCGACAAGATAGACATCGATTCGTTCGACAGCTTGATTTTCTCACAACACCAGGGTATTTAACCGGTGGTACTGCTCGTGAAGACAACGGTCTGCCGCAGGGGAGTGGGCCGTATCGAGTGATCACGCAACTGGGAGTGTATGGGTTTGATTCTGATTCGAAAAAAATGATGTTGCTTGCGGTGCATCCTGGCAGTAGTGTTGAGCTGATTCAGCAGAACAGTAGTTTTGATATTTTGATTCCTGGGAACGTTGGAGTTACTAAGCCGCCATCATCTCGAGAACTCAGGTTGTTAAGAAAAATTGATCCTTTAGGTATTGTGTTCGGGAAATAGGTCAGTAGAACAAGTGTATGGTTTTGGTGTTGAGTTATCTTTCCGCTGAGTTGCCTGTTTGTTGCGCGTTTGCTGCAATTTATTTTTTTGTGTTTTTGTATTGTAGTTTAGATGATGGTTCTTGGTGAAGCTTGTGAGGTTATTTTCAGTTAAAATTTGCTGGTTTGAATATCTACAAAGTTCATAAAAAATAATTTTATTTAAATATTAATTTTATTTAGAAATAATTTATTTTTATATGTATTATTGTGGTACGATACAGAAGTATATATAACTATTATGGTATAATTATTTAATAAATTACCATTATTTATAAATAAAAATTTTAATAAAACGAAAAGTATAAATACCTTTGAAGCTCAATACATACCTCATAAAAAAAATTGGAAAAAAGGACAACCTTCATTGTATGGAGGGTCATAGATATGAAAGCAAACCAATTTGTAAAAAACCAAGAGGCTGATGTTCTCGGACTACCAATGTATCTAATTATCGTCATGATTGTGGCAGTTGCAGTGATCGCTGCAGTTATTTATATGATACCACAAGGAAAAAAAACGATTATAGCAACTGTTGATCCAAATGATGCTCTTCTTTCTTCAACTGCTTTTACTTGGGATTCTGCAAATAATTATTGGAAAACTACAACGGCCACAGTAATAGATGTACTTGTTACCACAAATGATGATTCACGCAAACCAATTGCTAATGCTAATGTTATTATGACTGGTGGTGGAACTGTCCAAAATGGAAGAACCGATTCCACCGGAAAAGCAACACTTACATTCCCTGCTGGTGCCATAATTGTACAAGCTAACGTTCGAGAATCTTATTTAAAATTATCAGTAAATGCTCAAGGATTTGAAAACTACGAAGATGCACAAGCTGTGTTATTATATACTGGGTAAAATTGTAAAGTTTGATAACTAAGAGATCCTTCTCTTATTGTTTCCTATAATGAATTATCAGTAATATTTAAAGAGTTGATTTATGCTTGCTGATCATTTCAAACCAAAAACCAATGCAAAAAAGAAACAAAAAGCTGAGGAAAACGAATTTGAAGAAAACCTCGAATCAATGAAAACATGGGTACGAAAAATCGAACAAAGCACCCAAAGTATCAGCTCACGACTCGCAGCAATCGAACGGCGTATATCAGGACGACCAGCTGATACACAATCAATCCTTTCCAATGATGCAACTCAAGGACCAATTCAGCGTATCTTCGCAGAACTCAAAGACGTAAAAAAGAAAAAAAATCCAGATGAAATCATCCATGTTTTAGACGTGGAGTTTTCATACATCCAAGAAGAAATCATCAAACACCGAGAAGAACTCGACGTACTCAAAGAACAACTCAGATCAATCACAGATTCATTATCACAGATCAAAGAGAATCTTGATGCACTTCAGACAACGCACATACAACTTGTTCATGATTTGACCAAGCGTCTTGAAATCATGGAACGTCGTGCACCACCAGTTATGAAACTTGGCTCAAAAGAGATACCAATTGAAATGACCGGGTTGATCGGTGGTATCCTCATGCTTGCAATAACGTTGATTGTTGTTGCGGGGCAAAAGGATATTTTAATTTCACCGGTGTTTCTTTTTTCGATTAGTTTAATTCTCTTGGGTTCAACAGCATTAAAAACTATGAAATTCAGTAACTCAACGATTCACGGTTTCCTATCAAGTAAAACAAAGACCTCTGCTGTCGTAGCGAAAAATAACGATACCTACAAGTAACCAAGAAAAAAAGGTTTGCTGGTACTATGGCGAGGGGGGTTTTCGAATAATCTTGATCATATCTGATTGGGAGAATGTATCAAAACAGGGGGCTTTAACCTGAACATCAAGATACCCTTCATAGACTCCAGGTTCAAGCCAAATATTGTCAATCGTCAGCGTGATTTTTCCATTGGTACCAGTTTCACCGTTGATGACGCTATGGAGACCTTTGATGATCACCGATGCACCAGTAATCGGACGGCCAGAACTCTCAGTAACGGTAACTGTAAAAAGAAAACTTTCAGGTCCTGCATCAGTCGTTGTAAATTGAGCAGCCATGGGAGTAACACTAACGACCATCTTCTTTGGGAACAAACACGGATTCAGGATAAAGCCAAGGATCGCAGTAAGCGCTACAGCACCGATAATCAGTGCAACGGTCAGCCGCATCGGAAGGTCAAGCACAGCAGTACAGTTCCCTCTGAAACTTCGCATACTCTGGCATCACGTCAAACCTATATAACCATTCCCCAAAGACCTACGAAAAGAATCAGCGTATGTTATCGGACTTTTACAGGCGATAGTAACGCTGTTCTCGGTATGCCGATGTATCTCACTGTTGCGCTTATCGTCGCAGCGGTCATCATCGCAACATTTACGATTGGTATCTATAATATGATTACCACAAGTCAAGCACATGCTATAGAATATGAACTATCAAAAATCGTTGCAGAAGCAGAACACATGTATCAGTATGCCGATGAAGGAAGCATGGTAACCGTTGATGTGACATTTCCCGCTACTCTGAAATATGCTGTGTTTGGGAGTACGCCATTGCCCGGAGGCCAAGAACCGACAAACCGTCAATTGAATCCAGCGACGGCAAACAATTACTATTATGTTCTCTCTGATGGAACGGTGTCTCCATTTCATTCACCGGTATGTTTTTCATCAGAAGATCCGACAAAATTTGCAGTTGTCTATGCGGGGAACTATAGAATGTGTCTTGAATTGAAAAAAATCGGAGCGGTGAGTTATGTCAGCATTTATCCGCAATAATCATGGTGTCATGGATTTAACCCTCACGACAATTGGTCTGATGATTGCAGTTGCAATTTTGCTGACCGCTGTGGTAACGTTTCTTTCTCATAATGATACCCAGCGGCGGATGGAATTAGAAAATGTTGCATCTCACATTGTAACTCTTGTGCAGGCAATGGATGCAAAATTTCTGGAAAATACCACGATCTATGTATTACCGGATCTTGGATATGAGTACACAGTGTCGATTTCTACTGAATACGTAACCGTATCTGCTAAAGGATTTTACAACAACGAACTTTCGGTTAAAGAACGGTTCATCGTTAAACCTTGGGTGCAGGATTCATCTGAATCAACTCTCTGGATTGGAAATACCATCCATGCTTTTTTAGAAGCTAATCCAACGTATGCCCATGCTGCAACTAGGGATGATCCGATTCAGCGGCAAAACATCTGGACTGCATTACGTACCGATCTTCAAAATCAACAAATGAACAATCGACAGCGACGGGCAGAACAACCATTACTTCTGACACCAGGTACGCCAGTGATTATCGATAAAACGATTTTACATTTTAATCAACCCGAAGAATATCAGGTATGTAGGTTTGGAAAGGAATATACTAATTTTTCAGGAGAGGTTGAAATAATCGATGGAACAATTGTTCGGTTAAGCAGTTTTATAGGGGATGGTAAAGTTACCTATTCATTTAGCATACCGTATTCTTGTAGTGATATACAACAAGTAGCTGTGAGTATTTTATATAAGGCAGATGGCCTGATGGATCCCGGCCCGAAACTTACCATTAAAAATTGGATTCAACCATCAAATTTTATTGTCGATGGTCTTGGTTTCAGTGCAGAGTATATTTGGTTTAATAGAACACTTACAGAACCTGAGAAATATGTACATCATACGTCAGGTGAAATGAGAATTTCATTAGAAATTACAGGTTTATTCGGAGGAATAATTTCTGATGTAAAAATACAGCGCGTATGCGTAAAAGCAACACCAACAGTTACCAGCTGTTCAGATACACAGGAATTTGTTTTTCTCTATCAACACCCTTGAAAAAGTATGCTTTTTCCCTTTGTGATCGATCATATGAAACTTTGAAAACGTACGGAGGTCTCAGAGAGGATTTCTGATCGTACTCTACGACGAGAACAAAATCCTTCTTCAATTAATTTTTTTGAACTCAGGTTTGGATTAAGCTACTGGTCGGACAATCGATGAGAACAACATCTGACCGATAATCACCGTCATTGTTAGAACGATCACGGCAGTCGGCATCGTCTGGCCCAGGGAATACATAAAAGCGGGTTTATCGTCACCTTCATCAATTCCGTTGGTAAAACGAGTTAGCAGAAATACAAGTTCAATAATATAAATTCCAACGACGAGAACGAAAAATTCAGGGCGCACATTCTCCAAGGTAAACGACTCAGAAACCGTTGACAACACTGATCCACCGGTATCAAACGTATCTGAGGGTATTTTTCCCGCCATTGATGCGATAATATTCGTAATAAGTTTGGTAATCGCAAGAGTAACTCCGGCAATTAACGGGGCAAACAATGCAGCAGTACTCCGCAACGTCGACGTCAATGCATACAGCGATTCTCGGATTTTCTTTTCAACTTCTTGGAGTTCTTTTAAATGATCAGCAATTTTAATTAATGAGATACTGACAGCACGTTGACTTTTCTGAATTCCTTCAACAAATAAGCGCATTATTGCTTTCACTCGATCTGAATATACGTGTTTCAACGAGCCGTACTCAGGACTAAATAATGCATCACGGACATTCGTATGCATCGCTGTGAGATTATATCCGGTTTGACTGAACACTTGAGCTATCTTTGCTCCACTCATTGTATGCGCAGTATAGACAAAGCTTTCTTCAGGGCTTTTCTCTTCAGCAATTCGCTTTCCAAGGATGTACAATGCATCACCAAATTCACGTTCAATCTGTTTGATATCATCTCGAACTTTTTTATAGGGTCGATAAACACTCAAACAATAGGATGTGACGAATGCCGCGATCCCCCAGATGAAAAATAAGGTTACCGGAAAAATCGTATTGAGTCCGTCTGGGCTGACAATATATGAAAGGAGTGGAGGTAATGACCCGGTGTCAGTAAAAAACACAGGAAGAAGAATAAAAATAACCCCGGGAATAGAAACACCGCAACCAATCCCAAGTGAGAGAAGCAAACGTCGTTTCTTATTAATAAAAATCAGCTCAGGATGATAGGATGGTATCTGTGGTGGATTAAATGTTGCAGGGCGAGATAGAAGCACTTTTCGTGTATAAAAGAAGATAATCAACGGAAGGAGTATATCATACATGATAAAAACTTGGAAAATCGTAATTTTTAAACCGATGAGGCCAGCTGCCGGGAGCATAGCAACTAATGACAACGGTATCATAATACCAATTGAGTAAATAACCATGGTTGGTTGATGGAGTTTACTTGCAAACTGATTCATCATATCACGCGTGCCATCAAGTGCAACATCAAGTGATCGATTCAACGTAATAACTCGAGAGGTTTCATCCCGTTCCTGAATAGAACTCCGAATTAGATGTAAGGATCGTTTGAAATATTCACTCCAACGACCCCAGAGACTTGCAAAATTTGTCAAAGCATCATCAATTCCATGATACACTCGTATCTCCATATCCCAAAGCATCTTGCGTAAATCCTGCGCAAGTGATGTTGATGATTCAGATGCGGCAAACTTAACACTATTTTCAAGATTTGGCACAAGTTTCAAATACATAACAAGATAACTTAAAATCTCAGGGATGTCTCCCAGTGAATGAATCTTCATGTACTGTGCATAGGTTTTTGGATACGAAGCAATCATATTCATCAGAACGACTGGTAAAAAAATCGTAACCACTCCCAATAATAAAAGGGTTATAGGATCAATCATAGTGATATCAAAACCATAGGAGATCACTACAGCAAAATCAAGAAAAAACATCCCAATAAAACTCAGCAACGCCACCATATATGCAAGGCTCAGCACACTCCGAGGTTCCACCTGCAGACCCGTGAAACTAAGCGTCTCCATATATTCCTGGGAAAAATATTTTTTTATCTTCTTTTGTGTAGCCTTCGTATCAGGGGCAAGAAACGAACAATATTTCTGGGCAAAGAAACATGCTCGAACAAACCAATGCTCCTCAGTCATACGTATCGATCAACCAATATATCGTTGAAACCAGGTATTCCATTTTTTATGAACTTCAGCATAATCAACCGAACTGTTTTTTTGTTTTCCTTCTTCGATAAACATCCAGAACGCATTGTTTGCATCACGAACCGATGCTGCTTCTAAAAGATCAAGTCGATTACGGGAAACTGCAGTATCAACCAATGTTTTCTTGATATCAGTTCGAAGTTTAATATTCTGTAATGCTTTTTCAACACTGATGCCCCATTTCTTTGCAATTCCTCCGAGTAACTCAGATTGACCCATATCAAGGATATCGGTTGCACCAAGTCGATCAGTCGCAGTATTGTACACCATGAGATCTCGGAACACCTTATCTGGATCAGGATTTGTCGTCCATCCGGTTTTCTGTATCTCAGAGATTTGGATCACCCGACGTTTCCGTTCGATACCACCTTCTGCTCGAATCGGAGCAGCAATGATAACTCCATCAACTGCTTTAAATGAAGTTGCTGGTACTCCAATATCATAGACAACACGTTCATAGACATCACGGGTGGTTGATCCATGAATCGTCCCCATAATTAGGTTCCCAGCAGCACCGACTCGCATTGCTTCAAATAATACTTTTGCTTCAACGCCACGGACCTCGCCAAGGATGAGAACCGATTCGCCGAGACGGAGTGCTGTTCGTAACGCATCGGTTGGATCAACTTCACTGGATGCAGAACCAGAGCTAATCGACCGAGTGATCAGTGACTGGATTTTATAGCCACATTGCTGTAACTGTTCAACGGGAATTTCTGCGGTATCTTCAATGGTTAAAATCCGGAAACGCTGAGGAATTTCAAGCATCATTGCTCCAAGTAATGATGTTTTTCCTGATCCTCGGCTCCCAGCAACAAGCAATGATGCTTGGCCATCAACAAGAAAACTGAGAAGTCCTGCTGTCTCAGGAGAAATCATATGGTTTGCAATGAAATGAGCAAGCGTCCATGGTTTCTGTCGATGCCTGCGTAAAGCAAATGCAATTCCTTTCGGCGTGAGTGGGTTTGATATTGCAGCGACCCGAGTGTGATATTTACTCAGATCCATATCAAGAACAGGTGCTGCCTCTGAAAATGCTCGGCCACTTAACGTTCGAAATCGAGATGCTAATGCATCGATATCAGCATCTGAAAGAAAAATATTCGATGTGTACTCTTCGCCATCAACCACAATATGTAACGCATTATTTGATACCGGTGCATTCACATAGATATCTTGAATGCGAACATCTGACAGCAGATCTTCTAAGATACCAAATCCTGCGGTGTATCGTGCAAAAATATCTGCGAGATAATCAATACGTTCTGCAGTAAGGTTCAACGGTGAGGTTTTTGCGAATTGACTAATGACCTGTCGGCCGAAATGTTGAAAATATTCACGAGCACTTTCTGCATCCATAAACGATGCATCTTTCGGACGATGTCGTGATAAATGCTCTCTAACGCGTTCAAGCATTAATAGCTCTTCCCGTTGGAGGTCATACTCAGAGGGGACAACAAAATAGAGTTTCTCAGGTCGAGAGCGAAGGAGATATAAGGTGACATTGATCGGCCGTCCTTCATGTCGTCGAACTTCATAAGATTCAAGGAACACCGCATCAGCAGGAGGTTCAAGTTGTATATACGAGTCAATAAACCCTGGCCTGACATACGGCCGGATATACGTCGTGTAAAAAGCATCACTTTTCACAGATAAATTCGTAAGAATCGTCGAAAAATCAGCTTTCTTAATAATTTCCTGAATGATTTTTTTAAATTCATCTTCACAGTGGGAACATTCAGGGGCCGTTTGCGATGGTTGAAGGTGAAGTTCGAAAAGTTTCATATACGCAAGGACTGGATCAGATTGAGCTAACTCATAAAGAGAATGAATCATCGTACGTCGTTTCTCAATGCATTTTGGACAATTTTGGAGATTTTTCTGAGGATACGCAACATGTTCATAAGATTCAAGACTGGTAATGAATTTTGATAACTGCTGGATCAACTTCAAATCATTGTTACTGAAAACTTTTACAAATGCATGGTTGAGAATTATTTGATTGGTACCATGTTCTTGTTGGAGGAGTTTTAATATATTATATCGGCAATTTTTATCTGAAAACGTGGAATTGCCGATGGTGCAATTTCGACAGTTGATGATGATAGTTTTACTGTCTGCTTTCCGATGTGTTGTATATTGACATCTTTTGTCCATAGAGCACATGCCTTGTGGAACAAAATATAAAAACGTAGCTTGCGATATTATTTAATGTTTTCTAAAAAATAAACAAAGAGAGGATTTCGTGATGAAACCATGAGTGACGATCAGCTTTTTTCAGAGAAAACCATTTCTGAAAAACAATATGTACTCGGAAGAAAAGAAAAAACGACTAAAGGTGTACTCAACATTGGGCGATATTATGCACTGGATGGATCATTAGGTGCAAACGTCTATATTGATGTTCTCCGACCGCATGTTATTTTAATCTGTGGAAAGCGGGGTTATGGAAAATCGTACACAATTGGTGTTTTTCTTGAAGAACTCGAACGACTTGATACCGAGGTAAAAGAAAATCTCGGTATCGTTGTATTTGATACTCTGGGGATCTTTTGGTCCTCGCGGTATAAAAATCGAGAAGAACTCGAACAGCTTAAAAAATGGAATATTCAACCGAGCGCTATTGATATCAGATTGTTAGTGCCGATCAAATTTCTTGAACATTATGAAAAACAAAATATTGAAGCGACAGGTTTTTCAATTCCTGTTGTGGATCTATCACCATATCATTGGTGTCAACTGTTCAATATCAAACCAACTGATCCTTTAGGAATAGTGGTGACCCGTGCCATCCTGCAATTGCAAAATCGCCAAACGCCGTTTTCAATTCCAGATATTATCCAGTTTATTCAACGAGATGATAAAAGTGAGGCATCAATGAAAATCGCTGCTGAAAATTTCTTCACTATGGCTGATGGCTGGGGAATTTTTGCAAAACAAGGAACTCCGATTTCAGAAATTGTTCAGCGAGGTATGCTATCGATTATCGATTTTAGTCATCTCCCAAATCAACAGTTGAAAAGTATTACCGCTGCGTTGATCGGTGAACAAATTTTTGAAGCACGGGTGCGTGAACGAAAGATTCACGAGCAGAAAAAAATCGGTTTCGATGTTGAAGAAAAAGGAATGCCCATGGTACTTCTTGCAATTGATGAAGCACAACTCTTTATCCCAAGTGATGAAAATCTTCTGAGTAAAGAGATCTTTATCAATGAATGGATGCGACAAGGTCGTCAACCAGGGTTATCATTGATTATGGCAACCCAACGACCAAGTGCACTTGCACCTGAGGTATTATCTCATAGTGATATTATCTTATGTCATCGTCTCACTGCCCAAGAAGATATCGATGCTTTAAGTCGTATCCGTCCGACGTATATGGCTGGTGATATCAAGGAATCTATTAAAAAGATTGGAGATGAAAAAGGGGTAGCTCTCATTATCGATGATACTTCTGAATCTTCACACATTCTTAAGATTCGCCCGAGGATAAGCTGGCATGGAGGTTCTGAATCTCGGGTTGTCGAATCAAATTTAAAAAAAGATCCTGTCGAGAAACTATGATGCTGCGGAAACACTTTTTCAAAAATGATACTGCTGTTGAAATGATCCCAATTCGGATGCTGATCAGCATCGGTGTCATTGCAGCGATCAGCGTTCTCATCGCTGTCGGTTATCAAAATATAAGTATTAGTATTGCTGAAAATCAACTTAAAAACGATTTTAATGCGTTGCAATCACAACTTTATTTAATGGTTACAAGTGGTGTACCACGGGATGTGTATGATACTGGTTTAGGAGAAGGAACCAAGAGAATTCAGACGTTTATAGTTCCTGATTCAATCCAGTATCTCGGTTTTGGGTGTGATCCTGATCCGGACAATAATGGTGTTGTTGATTCGCCGTCTCTTCTTGAAGATGGAGCGGTTTTTGTTTTCAAAGTAGCTGGAGGAAGCAAACAGGTACTTTGGCTTCCAAAGGATCAGATTCGATTTCGTGAAGGCATCTATAATACGCTTTTTGGAAGATGGGATATCAATACTCCAGATCAGGGATATATGATTACTAGCGGAGGAAAAACCAAGATTGTATGTGAACTCGTGAAACGATCTGACGAGATGTTCGTATTAATCCAAGCAACTGATAATTTTTCATAACAACAAGGTATGTTTTCAAGAAAAAACCAGTGTTTTATATACAAATACTCCCTTATTTTGGTTTTCGCACTTTGAGAAGCGCAGCAAATAAACCAAGTGCAAAGGGAAGTATGATAACATAGTAGATAGGGTCGATTGAACGGAAAAATATGATGATATTCGAACCGGAGAGATATAAAAAAACCATACTAACGATGATAAATGGAATGCAGATTGCAAGGATGAACGGGAGTGCTTCTCGGTTCATACACATCTCCTCAACTACGATGCGTATATCAAGTATTTCATTTTTTCTTTATTTGACCATGATTCTGTCACATATTGAAGGCTTCATCCCGAAATAGATAATTAAGGAAGAAACATTCATTTTTTCATTGGATGGGACGCGCAAAGAAAAGGATTAATCCAACAGTTGCGAACCATGTG